>CAZMBU010000071.1:0-5181 GCA_964564565.1 uncultured Dehalococcoidia bacterium
ATCATCCTCAAAAACAGGTATATACATATTACCAGGCCCTATAATGATGGCTATATCAGGACCTTTTGCAGGAAAAGTATCAGCTAAAATAGGTAGTTATTTTCCAAGAATCGCTGGAGCATTGTGTTTAAGCATATCGGTTTCTTTATATCTTTTTGCAACAATTTTAAATAAAGAATTTGTGATGGTAGCATACGCTTTCCAGGGTCTTGGAATGGGGATTTTCGGAACTGTAAACACAAGTTATATATTCACTTCTGTGAAAGAAGATAATTATGGTAGCGTAAATGCTTTTTTGACTCTTACAAGAACTTCAGGAAATATAATTGGAATATCAATTTCAACAGCTTTAGTCCTAGTTTTTGTATCCATATCAAACAATGAATTAGATAACATAACTCCTGATACTTTAAGTTATATATCTTCTATCAGTAAAGCGTTCATTCTACCTGCTCTGTTATCAATAATTACTTTTATCCTAACAATCAGTTTAAAAGATGAAAAAAAAGTATAAAATTCTCAATTTTTACACAAAATAATTTTGTATTTTGATAATATAATTTTGGAGCAATATTAATGAACAAAAATGTTACTACAATTATCAGGCCATATGAGAGGTATACTGAAATATCATCAGGTGACATGACTAGAATAGCTGGTGTAGCAAAAGAAACATCTAATTCTAAAAACATACACCTAGCTATAGCAGAAATACCTCCAAGTAAATCATCTTCCCCACATTTACATCTAAATTGCGAAAGTGCAATATATGTTCTTGCAGGCGAAGGAATATTTGTAGCAGGGAAGAAATTAGAAAAGCATAACAAAATACAAACAGGAGATTTTATTTATGTCCCGCCAGACGCTCCTCACAAACCAATAAATATAAGTAATGAAGCATCATTATTTTTATTGGTTGCACGAAATCAGCCGACTGAAATTGTAAAAGAAATAAAAAATGAAAATGAACTTTCAAAAAATTACAATCAAAACCATGATTGTACTGTCATACCTTCTGAACTTACCGAAACCCAATCTTCAGAGACTGAAAAAGTCATTGTAGGAGTTTCAAAAAATACCAGCAATTCAAAATCAATCTATATGTCCAAAATTGAACTATTACCGGGAATTAGCACAATTCCACACAAACATTCTGATTTTGAAACAGCAATTTTTATAAATTCAGGTAAAGGTTTATTTATTTCAAATAATAAATTAGATTCCCATTTTAGTGTTACAAAAGAAGACTTTATATATATACCTGAAAAATTTAATCATAAAATATCAAATGTTGACTCAAATAATTCTTTGACTATGATTGTAGCCAGAAATAATATAGATCATAATATTGTATAAATATCCCTAAAATTATGAGTACTAGTAAAAATATAAAACCTGGTGTGGCAAATAGTATCACCATAAGAGCAAAATACCCAAACACAACTGGAATGCTTGCAAAAATAATTAATACTATAAGCAACAATGGTGGCGATATGTCAGCTATTGATGTCGTATCTATTGAAGGTGATTTTATTGTCAGAGATCTTACAATAAATACTAATGGAAATGATCATGCTGAAAAAATAATTGGAAAACTTAATATTCTAAAAGAAGTTAATATACAAAATGTTTCTGACCAAACATTTTTATTACACCTTGGAGGTAAAATCGAAGTAAACAGTGCTTTTGATATTTCTACAAGAGACGATATGTCAAAAGCTTATACTCCAGGGGTGGGTAGAATATCATCTCATATTCATCAAACACCTGAAGCAGCATGGGCTTTAACAACTAAAAGTCACACTATTGCAGTAGTAACTGATGGCAGCGCTGTATTAGGATTGGGGAATATAGGACCTGAAGCAGCTTTACCAGTAATGGAAGGTAAAGCCATGATTCTTAAAAATTTTGCAAATGTAGATGCATGGCCTATATGTTTAAATACTCAAGACGAAGATGAAATAGTTGACATTGTCAAAGCAATTTCTCCAGGTTTTGGAGGTATCAATCTTGAAGATATCAGTGCCCCAAGATGTTTTTACATTGAACAAAGATTAAAACAAGAAATTGATATACCTGTATTTCATGATGATCAACATGGTACTGCTATTGTCGTCTTAGCAGCATTAATAAATTCTTTAAAAATAGTAAACAAAAAACCAAAAGATTTAAAAGTTGTAATAGCGGGGGTTGGAGCAGCAGGCATAGCCTGTTCAAATATATTAATGGATTTTGGAGTTAAAAATATTATTGGAATAGACAGGCAAGGAATAGTTTCAAGAAATAGAAATTATAATGATAATATTTACAAAAAGAATTTCGCTGAAAAAACGAATCCTGAAAATATAAAAGGAGATCTGAAAAAGGCATTAAAAAATGCTGATTGTTTCATAGGACTTGCAGGGCCAAACATGGTAACAAAAAAAATGTTAGAACAAATGAAATCTGGAAGTATAGTATTTGCATTAGCCAATCCTATACCTGAAATAATGCCAGAATTAATACCATCAAATGTGAAAGTTATGGCAACAGGAAGATCAGATTACCCTAACCAGGTAAATAATTCTTTAGCATTTCCAGGGATCTTCAAAGGGATTCTAGAGGTGAGAGCAAAAACAATCACAGACAAAATGAAAATTTCAGCAGCAAAGGCAATAGCATCAGTGATACCAAGACGATTGTTAAACCCAGATTTTATTATTCCAAGTGTATTTGATAAAAATGTGGTTAAAAGAGTGTCAGAAAGCATAGCTTCAGCTGCAGTCAAAGAAGGTGTTGCCAGAAAAAAGAAATCGGGTATAAATTATTATTCATTTAAAAATTGAGAAGGATTAATTATGAGTATAAATGTTCATATATCTATTGATATGGAAGGAGTAAGTGGTGTTGTACACACTGATCAAACAGGACAAAAAGGTTATGATTATAATATGATGCGCAAAGCGATGACGCTTGAAGCAAATGCTGCAATTGAAGGTAGTTTTGAGGCTGGTGCAACAACTGTAATTGTAAACGACAGCCATGGTTCTATGAGAAATCTGCTTCCATACATGCTTGATCAAAGAGCAGAATTGATTAGTGGATCTCCTAAACCATTAGGGATGATGCAAGGGGTTGAAAATAACCCTGATATCTCTATGTGCATAGGTTATCATTCAAGACCTGGTGAGAAAGGAATATTAAGTCATACTATAAGAGGATCAAGCGTAGTACAGAATTTTTATATTAATGACAAACCATCTTCAGAACTTGAAATAAATGCCGGGATAGCAGGATATTATAACGTACCAATTGGTTTAATAGCAGGAGATTCAGATATTGTAAATGACGCAAAAAATCTTATTCCCAACATAGTTGGAGCTCCTGTAAAAGAAACTATTAATAAATTTTCAGCTAAAAATTTATCAGGAAATGAAGCATTTAAATTAATTAAAAACAAAGCCATTCAATGCGTTCAAAATTATAAAGAATTCACTCCAATAACATACAAAACCCCAGTAAAAATGTCTGTAGAATTTTCAAGTGATCTTATGGCAGATGTGGTCAGTATGATGCCTGGTATAAAAAGAGAATCAAGGCAGGTTATTTCATTTGAATCAGAAGATTACATAGAAGCGTGGAAATGCATGTATGCAGCTATACTTCTTGCAGGGATTCCTTATTAATTAAAGTCAGATTCGAATACATCTTGTAAATTTCCCAATCTACTCTGCCATTCAGTACCAAGTTTAATTTCAAGATCTCTATTCTCATATCCTTTGGAATTTTCAACATCAAGTAAATTTAAATAATAATCAGCCGTTTGTGCTAACCAGTCTTCTACTTTTGTAGTTTTGAAATTAAAATCCATATCTGATTTAGACAAATCATGTATATATGGATAATTTCTCAATAAAGGTGGAGAATATTTATCAGATGGTTTGCCATATTCATTTATTCCTCCCAAGTATTTATCTGTAAAAGTACTAGGAACCAAAAATAATTTGGGTTCAGTATTTAATATATTGGATAATATTCTTACCCAACTACTTGAAGTAAAGATTTCATGTGATGCAATATGATAAATTTGATTCAAAGTTTTATCTGATTTCATAGAGTCTAAAAATGCTTGTGCCGCATCGCCAGAATAAAGAGTTCTAAATGGATTTTCAACTTTACTTGGTATTACAATGCCTCGATTATCTGATACTCTTTGAATCCACCACCAAATTCTACCTGTAGGATCATCTTCTCCCATAATGGCTGGAATTCTCATAATAACATATGGGATATCAAAATTTTCTATTATCCATTTTTCACAATGTCTTTTCCTAGCGCCATATTCTAATTCTTTAGGATCATAAGCATATGTCAAATCATCCCAATTTACCTGATTTTCTCGAAAAGGAACATTTAACTCAAAATCTAATAATGCTTCCTCTGGAGTCCCATAATCCCACTTACTATAAATCGAACCTGTACTCACAAAAAGGTATTTACCAACCCGTCCGTCCATAATATTACCAAAGTCTTCCACATGTTCTTTTCTATATGCCTGAAAATCAAAAACCCAGTCAAATTCAAGTCCCTTTAATCCTGACTCGAGTTCAGATTTGTCTGATCTGTCAGCTTTGATATGTTTTATCTCATTCCACCAACTTGGTTGTTGATTTCCTCTGGAAATAATAGAAATCTCATGTCCTTCGTTTAATAAATTACGAACAAGGAGTTTTCCCATATATCTTGTACCGCCAATAACTAATATTTTCATCAGGATAAACTCTTCAATTTTTCTTTGAACACGGATGAGTTAGATTTTAAAAAAACCATCGAATAAATAATTCCCATTCCAATTATTTGTGAATTCACATTCTTTGTATATAAAACAAGAAGCAAATACCCACCTGGAATACAAAGTGTAGATGAATATTTAAAAAATTTTGAAAAATAATTTATAACAAATGCCCCAATAATAGCTATCATTCCTGGTATAGCATACATAACTAAAGTAATCCCACCCAAAGTTGCAAAACCATCACCACCTCTCATCCTATTAAATACAGATTTCCAATGCCCAAGTATTGTACTTGAAGCAATCATTAAAACAAAAATATTTTCAAAACCTAAAAATCGTGCAACAAGTATTGTAACTGATCCTTTTGTAAAATCTGCTGTAAACGCAACTATTGCAGGCTTAACACC
>CAZMBU010000072.1:0-5160 GCA_964564565.1 uncultured Dehalococcoidia bacterium
AGGTGCAGAAAGGAAACGGTTACCCTAAAATACTAATCGAGAGTCATGAACAGGCTGTAATTTCACAATCAGACAGAAAAAGTATCAGCATACTTACAGAAAGAGAGCTGAATGCTAATAATCTGAAATACACTACAACGCAAAAATATCAGTCAAAACAATCTAGAAACATATAATAGTAAGAGGTTAATTAAAATATGAAAGATAATAAAATAATTGGAGAAATAATTGAAGTTTCATCAAGGTCTGCAATTGCACAATCCTATAAATTGTATGACTGCCCTCCCATAGGTTCAGTTGTAAAATGCGGCGATGATGCAGAAGATATTTATGGTGTAATAACAAATATTGAAACAAGATCTATCGATCCAGGCAGGAGACCTAATCCAAAAGGACCGGGCTTTGCTGAAGTAAATGAATTATACAAATCAAATCCAGAAATTACACATCTTATGAAGACTGAATTTAATATTGTTTTCCTTGGTTATAAGAATGAAAATGTAACAACAATTTCTATCCCCCCTACTCCACCAAGAATATTTTCATTTGTATCAACTCTGCCAGAAGATGAAATGATAAACATATTTTCAGATGAAGGCCTGGTAAAATTCATTGTTAATTCCAATATGGAACTTAAAGATGACGTGATAATAATGATTATCAGTAAATATCTGAATTCAAAGAAAACCAAAACTGAAGAAATTGGAAGCTTTACAAGCCAGCTGGTAGGAGCGTTACCTGATCAGATAACGAGAATAACAAACATAATACAAAACCTAAATTTACAGGAGAAATAATAAATTGACTAACATCGAAGATAACATTGGAATAGTAGTATCAGGAACATTCTCACAGGGAATGAATGTAAAATTAAACTCTCAGAACGCACTTTCGTCTTTAACAATAGGTTCACACGTAGTTATAGATACTTTAGCTCAGAGATTCATGTGTGAAGTTTCTGATATCGGATTAAGAGCAACCGATCAGAGAGTTGAACACATTCCGCTACACATGCAGAATGAAAGAATTTTTCAGTCACTTATAGATAATGCAGCTTATGCTTTTATCGAAGTCACCCCAAGACTTATATTGAGTAAAGAAAATGTCCTTGGAGGAAACTCTGACCCTGTTGAACTACCAAGTGCTAATACAATTCCTCCTCATTTCTCGCCTGTTTTCAAACCTACAGAAGCAGATTATGAACAGGTGTTTTATACAAGGGAAGGAAAAGGATTTTCTGTCGGAAATCCTCTTGATCTTGATACACAGATAAATCTTGATATGGAACTTCTTGTTCAAAGAAGTAGTGCAATATTTGGAAAAAGTGGTAGTGGTAAATCTTTTCTGACAAAAATATTACTTGCAGGAATGTTGCAGAAAAGTGGTGCTGCCAGCCTTATATTTGATTACGCAGGTGAATATGCTTATGAGGGATTCAGTGAAGAAAACAAACCTATAAAAGGACTTGCTCAGCTTTTCAAAAACAAAGTTGTTAACTACACAATTGACAAAAGAAGACTTGAAGACAGAAAAGTAGGTGCAGAATTTTTACATATTCCAAGACACGAAATTGATCCTGACGACATTGCTCTTTTACGTAACATTTTAAATATGAATGAAAATCAGATGGAAGCTGCACGTATTGTTTATGAAGTATTCAAAATAAATCGTACCAGCGACTGGATACATGATTTTGTTCATGCTGAAGATGATAGCGAGCAGATGATGGAGCTTGAAAGTAGATACAATGTATACCCTGCTACAATAGGAGCACTGAAAAGGAGATTAAGAAGAATAGACAGGCTTGAGTTTCTTACTGATTCAACCGGATCAGATGATGTAGTAAAAAGTATTATAGATAAATTGAAAAATGGACTTACAGTTATACTTGATTTTCCAAGAGATGAATTGTCTTATATTCTGATTGCCAATATGCTGACACGAAGAATCCATTCGCAATGGCGTTATGAAAAAGAAAATTACACAAGAGACAGAGATAAATTTAAAGATCCTGTACCTCTGGTTATAACAATTGAAGAGGCACACAACTTTCTTAATAAAGATGTTTCAAACAGAACTACTTTCGGAACAATTGCAAGAGAAGCAAGGAAATATAATGTTACTTTAATGGTTGTGGATCAAAGACCAAGTGGAATAGATGATGAAATAATGAGCCAGATAGAAAATAAATTTATATGTAAATTAGATGACCCCAGAGATATTGCTTCTGTTTTTGATGGCGTTCCTCACGGAAACAGAATGAAAACTTCATTAAGGTCAATTGAATCTAAACAACATGCACTGGCTTTTGGAGAAGCAATTCCGATGCCAATAATATTTAAGGTTAGAAATTATGGGCAGGATTTTTACAGTTCGTTAAGTAATGAATCTCTTTTTGGAGATAAAAAATCAGAGGATGAAATAACTGCTGAAGATCTGTTTTAATTAGATCGACATATTTATAATTAAATATAATATAATATGTTTCATAATGACCATTAAATTAAATTTTTCACAAATTGTTAATGTAATACATGCGATTGTATGGGCAATAACTCTTTATCTGATATTCATATGGTCACCTGTTGATACAACCATAGGAATTACTCAAAAAATATTTTATTTTCATGTCCCTATTGCATGGCTGGGAATGCTTGCTGTTATAGGAGTTGGAATTGCAAGCCTGATTTTTTTAATTACAAAAAATTATTACTGGGATGATCTTGCATTTTCATTTGCCCAGACAGGAATAATTTTCGCATCACTGATAATAGTAACAGGAGCTTTATGGGCAAAACCAGTTTGGGGAGTATGGTGGACATGGGATCCAAAATTAACTACCACTGTAATACTATGGTTCATCTTTTCTGCATATCTTTTAGTGAGAAATTTAATCGAAGATAAAAAACGTGCAGCTTTAATCGGATCTATTATAGCTCTTCTTGGAAGTATTGATGCCCCTTTAATTTATTTTGCATCTATATTATGGAGAACAGCTCACCCTGAATTAAATATTGGCCCCCTGGCAGATGAAGAAAACAGCGGGCTGCCATCATCAATGTTATTAACATTTTTTATATCATTGCTGGCCCATACATTTCTGTTCATCATTCTTGTAAAAATGAGACTTGGTGTAAAAAAACTTGAGAGGTTAACTTATGAATAATACTTACAAATTATTATTTTCATTTATCATCGGATGCTTATCAGGAATAGCTATAATGAGTTTTCTAGATATAGGGATATTATCTGAAAATAAAGATAATTCAGGACTTGGATTTGTATTTATTGTTTCATTTATAATATTTATGGTGATAACAATTTTTATTGCAACATTAAATATAAAATTAAAAAATATGGAAACACAAATAAAATCAGATGCTAAAAAAAATAACAAATAATTTTAACTATAAACTTGCAATATCTCTTTTCGTACTTTTGGTTGCGATAATATATCTTGGAGCACTTGCTCTTCAAAGTTCAAAAACATATTACCTAACAATTGATGAAATACAAAACACTTCAGATAACACTCAATCAGTACGAGTTGCAGGTAAATTGGTTCAGGATTCATATACAAGACCAGAAACATCAACAGTTTCAAGTTTTGAAATTATCGATGAAGGGAAAATTTTAAAGGCATCATATGAAGGAGTTGTCCCGGATATGTTTTTCAGCTCAAAATCAGACACCATTATACTTGAGGGAAAATTAAATCCAAAAGGTGAATTTGAAGCTGAAAACATTATAGTAAAATGTCCTTCCAAATATGAGGAATAACACTTATTTCTCTAATTTAAAATAAACTCCAATAAGCAATGCACCTGAAATAAGAAATATCAGGTCAAACGCCACAATTGCATAAAGAGAATTTAAAATATAATTTATATTTCCTGATTCAGTCAATTGATTTGTTACCTCAACAGCACCTAATAGATAAGGAAGGGTAAAAGGTATTACTAATATGCTTAATATATTCTGATTTAAATTATTTCTTACCGATAAAATTCCTAAAATAACTGTGATTGAGCTTATCCCTATATTTATAAGTATTGCCACAAGAATTATCACAGGATTTTGAAAACTGAGTTGAAACAAAACATAAAACAGTGAAAAAATAGTTAACTGTACAATCGACAATATAGTAAATACAGATAAAACTTTTGATAAAAAATAGATTTCAGATTTAATTCCATACATCAAAATTAATTCAAGTGAATTATCTTTTGTATCAAGTTCAATCATTCCGGATGAAACTATTAAAGAACTAAATAAAAATACCACCCATATTATGATAGAAATAATTTCGTTTTTCTGAGCAACTCCAAAAGGAAAGGCGATATTAAATAAAACAACAATCAGAGCTGTAAAAACTATAGTGATTAATATTGTTGAAAGGGACCTGAATTCAAGTTTAAGATCTTTCTTAAACAAGGAAAATAAAGTTTTTATATCTCTCGTATTACTATCAGAATTACTATTCATTATAATCATCCATATTTAATAAATTATCTGAAACATATCCGACAATATCTTTTCTGTTGGAAGAAATAATAATTGATTTACCTGATTTTTTTAGTTTTTTTAAAATAGAAATAAAACTATCTGTAGATTCACTGTCAAGATTGGAAAACGGTTCATCCAGTACAAGCAAATCAGGATTGGAAATTAATGATCTAAGCATACTCGCCTTCTTTCTTTGTCCATACGACAAGTCAGATATCTTTTTCCCTAAAATATTTTGCAAACCAAGTGCTTTGTTCATTTCATCCTGTAATTCAGAAGATATTTTGAATCCGGATATTTCTGAGAAAAAATTTATATTTTCTGAAATAGAAAAATTTTGGTAAAGCATATTTTCATGCCCAAGGAAATCAAGTTTAATTTTTTCTTTGAAATTTATGCTGCCTGTATCAGAATTAATTATTCCGACAACAATTTTCAACAATGTTGTTTTGCCTGAACCGTTATTTCCAACAACTCCGAGTATTCTGGATTTTTCAACATTGAATTCAATTCCAGAAAATATCCTGTTACCATTAAATGACTTTGAAAGATTATTAGCTTTTATCAAAATAAATAAATAGTATATAAATAATTAATTTATAGTATATCTTTTAATCTTAAAATATAGAAAATAAAAATTATTTATACTACACT
>CAZMBU010000073.1:0-5153 GCA_964564565.1 uncultured Dehalococcoidia bacterium
AATTATTTACCTATATTAGCTTCCATTACTCTCATGGTATTTAAGCCCAGTATTTTTTGTATATCGCCATCAGCATAACCTCTTCGCATTAATTCTTCAGTAATGTTTGGAAATTTAGTACAATCTTCAAGACCTACAGGCCCATTTGGAATACCATCAAAATCTGAACCCAGACCAACATGATCTATGCCTGCAACTTTAACCATATGATCTATATGATCTACAACATCTGATAAAGTTGGTAACGCTAAATCTTTACGAACAATCTCGTATCGATCTCTAATTTTTTTAGCTTCCTGTTTTATATATGCATTTGATTTATCAAAATGACCACTTGGAGATCTTTTAGCTAATCTTTCAAGATCTTCAATTTCTTCCCACATCTGATTCCTTAAATTTTCTGATTCTACACGTAGTCTTTCGCTTACAAAAGGAGGGCAGAAATTAACACATACAACACCACCGTTAGTTGCAACTGCTTTAAGCATGTCATCTTTCATATTACGAGGATGCTTACATATCTCCCATGACGATGAATGTGATGCCATTAATGGCTTATTAACTACTTCTATAGTATCCCAGAATGTTTTATCAGACACATGTGATACATCCACC
Source organism: uncultured Dehalococcoidia bacterium (assembly GCA_964564565.1). GTDB lineage: Bacteria > Chloroflexota > Dehalococcoidia > Lucifugimonadales. Next base: position 616 of record CAZMBU010000073.1, read on the forward strand.
ACCATTCCAAGTTTATTCATCTCTTTTACAACTTCAACTCCAAACAAACTCAAGCCATTATTTTTTGCTGCATCAGTTGAACTGTCAGCCCAGTTATTTGTATTGAAATGAGTTAAAGTAATATACCTAACTCCAAGGTCCCAGTATTGTCTTAATATAGCTAAATTATCATTTATTGCATGCCCACCTTCAATGCACGGTACAACTGCATGCTTTCCTTCTTTAACCATTCTTCTGCAATCTTCTGCAGTAAGAGCAAGGCCAATCTGTTCAGGATGCATTTTCTCAAATCTTTTTAGTGCATCAACCAATACAAGTGATCTATCTACAGTTTCTTTTTTTGCGATATATCCTGAATAAACAAAACATGACCACCACTGCACACCTAAACCACCTTCAAATATTCTCGGCAGATCAAGATGTCCATCTTTAAGTCTTGTTGACAAATCAACACCCTGATCTTCTATAGGGTAATGTTCTCTTGCTTTATCTGGATCATCAAACAGCCTGGCACCCTTTTCTTTTGGGGGATCTACCATTCTGCTTATAGTATCCGCGTGGGTATCTACAACTATCGAATTAAAGTGTAACTTTCTTGCTTTATCTTGAAGATCTTGCTCTTTTTTATTGGTCATGTGAATTCCCTTTAATATATGGCAATAATTAGTAATATAAAGAGATAAAATCTGTATTTCAACAACTAATTGTTAAAGTAAGTGCTTATTTTTGATATAATAGCTTCTACTAAATAAAATGTCATTAAATTGATTATTTCATTTATATAGGAGAGAGTTATGTATACGGCAAATATAAAATATATTAAATACATTTTTTCATTTTTAATGATTTTTTCCCTATTATCTATTGCTTGTACTACTGATACTGCAACAAGAAAGCATCAGTCAACAGAATTTAGAGGGGAAACAATCCGTCCAGCTAGCTTAGATTCCAAAAGTTCTATGATACAAACAGCAATTTTTGAATATATAGCAATTAGAGGGTATGGAAAAAACGTTAAGGATGTTAATGGAAGAATACAATTTGCAGATCCTGCTGATATAGTTCGAAGATTTACTGTTACTGAAGAGGATGCTGATACTTCTAAAGAGAGAGGTGATGCTGGAATGGGTTCAAGTAATTCTAGAATACATGTGGTTTTCGCATGGGATGATGCAGTCCCATTACCTACTAATGCTAAATTAGGCTCAATAGATCCTACTGTAATTATTTCTGATGATATTGTAAGAGATCATCCAGATCTTGCAGCAGTGTTAAATAAGTGGGATTTTTCCGATGCCCCCATGGAGAACTTGGAGCAGATTGCAAGAAAATTTAGAGAACAAGCAGATAGATGGATTGCTTATGAAGAAGTAGCCATTTACTTTCTTTTAAGAAATGAAGGACTATGGACCCCGTGGGTTAGCGCTGATGCCAAAGCTAAAATAGATGCAGAGTTAGCTAATGAACAGGGTATGGCTTCTCAACAAAAAGAATAAGGATATAGGATATAGATATTTCAATCTATAAAATTATATTGGGAGCCATTCAGGGTATTACTGAATGGCTCCCAATTAGTTCTCAGGCATTAGTATTAGTTACAAATGGTTTTTTTGATCCGGATACTTCTTTTAGTAATTTGGTTTATTTTGCACTAACTTTACATTTGGGGACTTGTTTATCTTCTTTGATTTACTATAGATCCAGAGTATTTAAGATTTTTAAAAGAGCTTTTTCATCGAAATCAAAAAATCCTAGGGAACTTATATTTTATATCGTCACAACAGTTTCAAGCTTTATATCAGCTTTACCTATATTTATATTTATAATATTTGTTGATGAAATTTCCGAGATAGTTGGGATAATAGGAATGCTTGTATTAGGGGGCATTTATTTAACTGGCGGTATTTATCAGTATTTTGGTGCCAAAAAATCAAATATACATAAAGATATTTCAAAAGCTAATAAAAAAGACGCTGTTATTATAGGTTTAATTCAGGGATTTTCAATTATCCCAGGAATGAGTAGGTCTGGTTTAACTATATCATCACTACTTTTAAGAGGATTTGATAAAACAGAATCCTTAAATATAAGTTTTATTTTGGGTATTCCAGTTACATTTGTTGCTGGAGTTATAGGGATGCTATATTTAAGTAATATATTATTAATAGATATATTAGCAATTATTATATCTTTTTTAATAGGATATATTTCTATTAAATTTTTTATAACAATAACAAACAAAATAGAATTTTATAGCTTTGTTATAGTTGTAGGTATAATGATTCTTATATCATCAAGTATATATTTATTAATTGCTTAAGAATTAAAATCAGTTATCATGGCACCGGGTGTTTTCCCCGTATATTCTTCATCTTTGATTACTACTTCTCCATTGACTATTACATGACTAATGCCTTTTGGGTATTGATGTGGATCTGTAAATGTAGCTTTCTCTTCAACATTTGGAAGATCCATAATAACTATATCTGCCGCATATCCTGGTGTAAGGCGTCCTCTGTTTGTAAGGCCTAGTCTCTGAGCTGGTAAAGAAGTCATTTTTCTTATAGCTTCTTCGATAGTGATAAGTTTTTTTTCATTTACATATTTTTGTATAAATCTTGGATTTGTACCATAGCTTCTTGGGTGTGGCTTCCCAACTGACAAAACGCCTTCATTAGAAAGTGAAGATCCATCAGATGCAACTGCTACAAGAGGATGAGCTGCGAATGTTTCAACATCTTCTTCAGTCATTCCATAACTAATTACGCTTGCTTCACCTACCTCATATATTCTAAGTGCAGCTTCAGCTGGAGTGGTTCCCATAGATTCTGCTATTTCCTCAAGATTTTTACCCTCTAAAGATTCATCAGGCACATATCTTGCTATAATAGTTCCATCTGCTCCTCTTCCTTGATTAAATGTTTGACTCATTTCGTCAATTATTCTCCCTCTTGCATCTTCGTCAGTCATATATTTTAATGTTGCTTCCCTGCCACCTGAAAGTGCCCATCTTGGGAACAATGCCCCTGTAAGAGCTGTACTTGATGCGGGGTAAGGATATTGGTCTCCTGCTACATCAACTCCTTCTTTAACAGTCTGCTCTAATAATTCCATATATTCTCCGGCTTTCCCCCATACACGTGGCCCAGCGCACTTTAGATGAGATATCTGTACTCGACAATCAGCTCTTCTTCCAATTTCTATAGCTTCATTAATTGACACAAATAGTCCTACTGTTCTACTTCCTTCATCCCTTTGATGAGTTGAATATAATTTATTTCTTTTTCCTGCTTCCTCTGCAATGGCAATAACTTCATCTGTTCTTGCATAATATCCAGGTGCGTAAAATAACCCTGTTGAAAAACCTAAAGCGCCTGCATCTAAAGATTCTCCCGCAAGTCTTTTCATTTCTTCAAGCTCATTTGCAGTTGGAGGTCTGTCATCAAGTCCTACAACTGCTGAACGTAATGTTCCATGTCCAACTTGAAAAGCAATATTTAATGTTGCCCCTGCTTTTTTTGAAGCTTCAATATATCCTGCATAATCTGTCCAGTTTATATTTATATCTTTTTCATATACTGAAGTTCTTTGTTTAAATAAATTTAATGATTCACCAATTAATGGAGCACAGGTACTCATTCCACAATTACCAATTAATTCTAAAGTTACTCCCTGCCTTACTTTACTTTGAGCTGTTGGTTCTATTAGAAATGAAGCGTCACTATGTGTGTGTAAATCAATAAACCCGGGTGTGACAATTTTCCCATTTGCATTTATTGAGTCTTTGGCTTCGAGTGTTTCTTTGTGGGTAATTGCTACAATTTTTCCATCTTTAATATATAGATTTCCTTGATATGTATCATTTCCCAATCCGTCTATTATTGATGCATTTTTTATTTCTAAATCATTCATTTTTCCCTCCAGATTTATAAGATAGGTTTTTTATTGTGCCATGGTTTAGCAATTTCAAATGCTCTTGATGCTTGTAATACACCGACTTCATCTTCTTTGGCACCTGCTATTTGGAGTGAAATAGGGAGTCCTTTAGAAGAAAACCCACAAGGTAAGGTTGCAGCCGGATTCCCTGCCCAGTTAAAAATTGCTGTAAATTGAGCTAATAAACCTGCTCCGTTTTTGTGATTAGGGTTATCGTTTTCCCCATAAGATGGCCACATTGATCTGAAACCAAAATCAAATTGCTCTACTCCATCAACTTCATTAGGAGGGTTTCCGCATTCATGGGCTGGGACTGCCATAGTGGGAGTAGCTAGAAAGTCATATTGTTCAAATAATGATTCCATATAATTTCTGAATTTATAAAGTTCTGATATTGCGTTCATGTAAGCTGGTCCTTCCCAGTTTTTTACTATCTCTAGTAATTTCCTTGTGTAATTCATTAATTTTTCAGGATTTTCTTCAAGTAAGTGTCCATTTTTATTGTATCCAAGGGCGCCTAAAATGGGTCCTATAGTTTCTGCTAATTCTCTTATATTATATTTAAATTCAAAAGGTTCAATAATTGCTCCAAGGTCTTCAAA
>CAZMBU010000074.1:0-5119 GCA_964564565.1 uncultured Dehalococcoidia bacterium
CGCTGATTCAGATCCAAATAGAAATTCAGAAAGTTTCTTTACTAAATATGTTTTTCCTACACCAGTTGGACCCATAAACATAAATGTTCCTGTAGGTCTTGTTGGGTTTTTTATTCCAGATCTAGAACGTCTTACAGCTTTAGAAACAATTTCAATAGCCTCTTTTTGACCTATTACTCTTTCAGCCATAAAAGATTCCATTTTCATCAATTTATTAGATTCTTCTGAAGCTATTCTTGATAATGGGATTCCAGTCCACATACTTATTACTTCAGATACATGGTCTTCATTAACTTCAATATTTCTGTCAGAAATAGATGCATTCCATTCCTTGTTACGAATTTCCAATTTTTCTTCTAATAAAGTTTCTTTTTCTCTTATCTGTGCAGCTTTTTGATATTCTTTAACTGAAATTGCAGATTGTTTATCATTTTTAACTAATTCTAAATCTTTCTGCATAGCTAAAATATCTGGAGGTACTGATAAATTAGCTATTTTCACTTTAGATGAAGCCTCATCTAATATATCAATAGCCTTATCGGGCAAAAATCTGTCAGATATATATCTATCAGACATTTGTGCTGCATATATTAGCGAATTATCAGAAATTGTAAGATTATGATATTCTTCATATTTAATTTTAAGTCCTCTTAATATTTCTATAGTCTCATTAACTGTTGGTTGATTAACTGAAACAGGCTGAAATCTTCTTTCAAGAGCAGGATCTCGCTCTATATATTTACGATAATCATCAGTAGTTGTAGCACCTATGCATTGCAGAGTTCCTCTCGCTAAGGAAGGTTTTAAAATATTTGCAGCATCAACCGCTCCTTCAGCTGCACCAGCTCCTACCATGGTATGTATTTCATCAATAAATAAAATACAATCAGGATCTTTTTTTAATTCTTCAATAACTTTTTTTAATCTTTCTTCAAATTCTCCTCTATATTTTGTTCCAGCCACTAATGATCCCATTTCTAAAGTAACCAATCTTTTTCCTATTAAAGTTTTAGGAACTGTACCTAAAGAAATTCTCTGAGCCAATCCTTCAACAATTGCTGTTTTACCTACACCTGGTTCGCCAATCAAGACTGGATTGTTTTTTGTTCTTCTACTTAAAATTTGAATTACACGTGAAATCTCACTTTCTCTACCTATAGTTGGATCAAGTTTAGATTGTTTAGCTAAATCTGTTAAATCTACACCTAATTGATCCAAAGTTGGAGTTCTTGTTTCTTTTCGTGCATCTTTTCTAGTTGATTTTCTAGTCTTACTTTCATTTGTATATTTTGCTATTTCAGACCTGACAGATTCTATACTCACACCAGAATTAAATAACAATTCATAAGTAAAAGTTTCTGTGTCACGTAATATTCCAACTAATAAATGTTCAGTCCCAATAAATTTACTGGATAAACTTCTTGCCTCATCAACTGCCAGTTCAATAACTTTCTTTGATGTTGCCGTTAATCCAATATTTGAAGGATCAATTTCAGATTGACTTGGTTTTAAGCTTACTTCTATATCGCTTTTCAAATTATCTAAACCAATACCTATGTTAGATAATATCTGATTTGCAGTTGAAGTTGTTTCAATAATGATACCAAGCAAAATATGCTCAGTACCAATATAATCCTGATTCAGCCTTTGTGCTTCAAGCTGCGCATTAGAGAGCACTCTTCGCGCTTTTTCAGAAAATTTTTCGAATCTACTTGACATTAATTTCCCCTATTAGGAATTATTTTCCTGAAATAAATTAGATTAAATCTAATTATATATTTTATTGGTATATTGAATAATATTCAACTAATAGAGAGAGAAAGATAGTACTAAAAAAGATTATTTATTATCTTTTGATTCAGGTTCCTCTGCTTCTGCTTTAGGTTCCTCTGCTTCTGCTTTAGGTTCCTCTTTTGTATTTTTCAGCTGTTCTTGATTATTTTTCAAACTTAATCCTAATCGCCTTCTTTCTGGATCTAATGAAACTACAGTAACTTCTACTTCTTGATCAACCGAAACAATATCTGCAGGATTAATATCATCTAAATCGGAAAGTTCTGATATGTGTATTAATCCTTCTACTCCCATATCTTGTATTCTTGCAAATACTCCGAATTCTACTATTCTTGTAACTACAGCTTTGACCTTAGATCCAACTGGCATATTACTACTGATTTCATCCCAGGGACCTGGCGTTAATCTTTTCAGACTTAATGCTATTCTTTTATTTTCTCTATCTAAATTCAATATATAAACATCCAGTTCTTGTCCAACTTCAACAACTTCGCTTGGTGAATTCAATTTGTTCCAGGATAATTCAGATATATGAATTAAACCATCTGCACCATTAATATCAACAAAGGCTCCAAAAGAACTTAAACCAATTATTTTTGCCTTTATAATCTGACCTTCTACTAAATCTAACATTACTTTTTGTTTAGCCTTTTCTTTTAATTCTTGCATTAGAGCTCTTTCAGATAGTATGGCTCTATTTCTTGTCTGATCTACTTCCAGTACTTTTAAAGAAATCTTGTTGTTAATATTTTTTTCTAAGTTTTTTCTACCTGTGACATCTACTTCAACTGAAGAATCCTCAACATTTTCATCTGGAACAAAATAAGAAAGAAGTTGAGATGAAGGGATAAAACCTTGCACTCCTTTAATATCAATCATAGCTCCGCCTTTATTAGATCCTAATATAAGTCCTTCAACTGGTTCATTGAGATTTTGTGCTTTCTCTAAAATATCCCAACCTTCTCGAACTAAGGCTTTGTCATAAGAATAAATAGGTGTAACATCGATCCCTTTAAAAAATCCGGTTTTTAAAACCATAACAGTTAATTCATCACCAATACCAAGTTTTTCAAAGAGTTCTTGATCAAGATAGCGCATTTCTGATTTTGGAATCAAGCCTTCTGATTTACCACCAAGATTCAATAATACACCTTCATAATTTATCTCCATAACAGTGCCAGATAAAACCTGCCCCCGGTTAATTTTAACTACATCTTTTTCATGTTCATCCAGAAGCCTGGATAGTTCATCCTGATTATTTATTTTATTTTCCTTGATAGTAAATTTAATATAAAATTGCGAACTATATTATATTGTTCGAAACCTTTGGTGTAAATACCTTTGAGAGTTTAATCCTGGCAATTACTTATTGTCCCATATCGTTACCAATACAGTATCGTCAGCGCAAAAGTGTTTCACTTCCGTGTTCGGGATGGGAACGGGTGGGTCAACTTCGCTAAAATCACCAGGAAATAAGATTATAAATACAAATGTCACTACAAGTCAATTATAATAATAATTAAATTTTACAACTTTCAAATGTTAAATTTAGTTAAAACAATAAAAAAAATCGAATATAAATTTTTATATGTATATATATTATTTTTTATTCTGTTTATTTCTCTATTTAGTATTTTATTTATATATCAAAATACTAAAAATGAAAATATTGAATTAAGTATTATTGATGGGAAAAATTCTATTGCACCAGGATTCATATCAACTACTTTAACAGGAAACAAATACACATTAGATTTCAATAATCAAAATCCAACAATCATTACCTTTTGGGCATCTTGGTGCCCACCATGTAGAGAAGAGCTTCCCATATTAGATAAAATTCATAAAGAAAATAAAGACATAAGAATTTTAGGTGTAAATATGGATACCAATATTGAAGATGCTAAAGCATTTGTTAATCAATTTAATATTTCTTTCAACTCTGTAATCGATAAAGAATTTATAACTATATCTTACGGAGTATCTAAAATCCCTGAAACTTTCTTTATTGATAAAAATGGAAATATAAAAAATAGAGTCTCAGGTAAATTAACTTTTGAAAAGCTAAATGCATTAATCAAAAACATGAATTAAATTGAAAGATCTATTCTTTCACCGCTATTTGCACTTATACGTGCTGCTTCAGTAAATTCCATATATTTAACACCTGTCTCAAATGGAGTGTAAGTTATCAGTTCTTTTCCTCTAATTGCTGAAATAAATTCTTCCTCTACTCTCCAATACGATTGATAATTGTCAGGTACCTCTATTTCTTTTAAATTTGTCTCTCGATCACCTTTATACAAAGTATAATCAATGCAATCCAACATTAGAGTTCCTTCAGTTCCAAATATCCACACACTATCTTTTTGAGCATTGCCTTGCACTGTGCTCATTTTTATATTGTATGTAGCTCCTATTTGTAAATCACCAATAATATTAATATGATCCGGAATCTCAACAAATGAATAATCTTCATAATCTTTTTTTATATTTACAACTGTTTTAGCTCTAGAGTAAACATTTTTCGCAGGCCCTACCCATCTCATTAATGCTTCATACCAAATGCCTAATTGCATGATATTAACACCACTTAAATTTAAATTATTTCTCCAATGATATTCTGATCCATAATCAGGATATCCAGCATTTACAGTCAAAGGAGTTTGATGACTAATTGAAATATCAATTTGGATAATTTCTCCTATTTGTTTTTCAGCTATAATTTTCCTTATATACTTATCAAATTTCAAAGTCATAGGCGCTGGTACAATTTGTGCAATAAGGCCTGGAGATTTTTTAGATAAACTTAACATATCTTTGGCATTATCATAACTATCAGTCATTCTAGCCTCAGTCATAACATGCTTAGCATTATTTAGAGCAGCCTCAACAAGAGTTTTATGCATATATGGCCATGTTCCAATGCATACAGCATGTATATCTGAATCATTTACCAAATCTTTCCAATTAGCGAAAACTTTTGGTATAGAAAACTCATCAGCAACTTTCTGCCCTGATTCTTTTGATCTGTTGCAAACAGAAACAACCTCAACTCCATCTATTTTTTGAAAATTAGGAATATGAAATTTCCTAGTATTTTCACCTGCACCTATAATACCTATTTTGATCTTATCACTCATTTATATACTCTCTAGTAATGTTTATAATTTATGAATATCTATTTTATATTAAAATATTAATAAATATTTAAAAGGAAAAAAAGTAATTAATAATCTAAATATGCTATCATCAATTCCTATAAAAGGAGAAACATATGAATTTTGCTGCTAATCTCACAATGCTTTTTACAGAATATGATTTT
>CAZMBU010000075.1:0-5077 GCA_964564565.1 uncultured Dehalococcoidia bacterium
CGAATTAAAATTCATTATCTTAAATGAAAAAAACGAACAATTTTCAAAATTTATTTTTCCATATATAATTCCACCCCAAGATTCAAATATTCCAAAAAGAGTAAGATCTTCTATATTTCTTGAAATAATAGAAGGTTTTAAATTAAACCCCTCTGATTTTTTAGGTTTAGCTTGTTCAATAGAATTAATCCATGAATTCTCACTAATACACGATGATATTCAAGATAAAGATGAAATTAGAAGAGGATCTCCGACTTTATGGAAAAAATTAGGAGAATACAAATCGATCATATTAGGAAATGTTATTAAAAATATTTCTGACACAATAACAAACATTGATAATACTGATAAACTCACAAGCAAATACAGAGTCGAAATTATAAAACAATTTTCTAATATGTGTATATCAATGATCGAAGGGCAATATCTTGATATTAATTTTGAGAAACAGCAAATAATAAGCTTAACCGATTATAAAAATATGATTATTAAAAAGACAGGAGCGCTAATGACTCTAGCGTTTCAACTGCCATGTATAATCTCAGGACAGAATAAAGAAAATATAAAACAGTTACAAAAACTAGGAATAATATTTGGGATTCTTTTTCAAATATCTGATGATATGTTAGGTATTTGGGGAAACCCAATAAAAACCGGGAAATCAAATTATTCTGATTTGAAAAACAATAAAAAGACATACCCTGTATTACTTTGCATGAAAAATTTCGACGAAAAAGATAAAATATTATTTAATAATTTATTAGCTGATTTAAATAACAAATCTTACCTTGAAATATTAGAAATGTTAGAAAAACACAAAATAAAATCACATATTCAAAAAGAATGTAATACATATTTAGATGAAGCTATAAAATTAACCTCTAAATCTAATTTAACCAACGATAGTAAGTCAAATATTATAGAATTATTTAAATACGTAACAGAAAGAACAAAATGAATGATCCCAGTAATTTTTTAATCATAGATACCGACCCAGGTGTTGATGATGCTTTATCACTAGCAATGCTAAGTAATATACTTGGGGAAAATAATGACAATATAATTTTTTCCAGTATTGGTGGCAACACTTCATTAACAAACACTCATAAAAATTTAATAAATATACTTTCAGATCTTAAAATTTCTTACAAACATTTACTTCAAGGCTCTGATAGTACTTTACTTGGAGAAAAATTTACAGATGCAGAACATTATCATGGAAAGGAAGGCCTCACATTAAAGTTAAATAATTCAAATTTAGACACTCATAATCTTGAAACTTATGAATATATTCATGAAATTTACAATTGTAAAAAAGATGCAAAAATAAAACTACTGATGCTAGGTCCTCTAACAAATCTAGCAAAAGCCCTAATTTCTTTTCCCCAAATAAGTTCAATTATAGATGAGGTAATTATAATGGGAGGTGCTTTTTTCACTGGGGGAAATGCAACTCAATATGCTGAATTCAACATTTATGCTGATGCTGAATCTGCTTCTATAGTATTCAATTCAAAATTAAATATAAGAGTAGTCGGGCTTGATGTATGTAATGACTTAGTAATAGATAAAAACAAATTTTATAATAATGAATACTCTTTTTTAAAATCAGAAACTAAATCATCAAAATTTAGTAAAAATATAATAGATAGTTTTTTCAAATATCATACAAGTAAAAATGCAATGGCTCTTTGCGATCCTATAGCAACGATTTGCTTGATTGAAAAAGATTTATTCAGCTACAAAAATTGCTCTGTAAAAGTTGTTACTGATGGATCTAAAATTGGTCAAACAATCCCAAATGATGATGATGATGATGACAATAATATTCAAATAGCACATAAAATAAATGAAAGTAAAATATGGAATCTGATTGATCAGTTTTTTATTCAATAATAAACAGTTCGTTTTGTAATATAATATATTTGACGTTTTATTTTTAAGGAATTTCAATGAACAACAAAAATGTAATTTCGCGTGATACAAAACTAGAAGATAATAATTATAAATGGGGTTTTGATTTTAAATTTGATTCTGATAATGCTCCAAAAGGTTTGTCAGAAGATATAGTAAAACTGATATCAAAAAAGAAAAATGAACCGAAATGGTTATTAGATTGGAGACTAAAATCTTTAAAACATTGGTTCAAAAATGAAGACAACGAACCAGAATGGGCAAATATCAAATTTCCTAAAATAGATTTCCAGGACATAAGGTACTATTCATCACCAACAAATAAACCAAACCCAAAAAGCTTAGATGAAGTTGACCCAGAAATGCTTGAGGCATTTAATAAATTAGGAATCCCATTAGAAGAACAAAAAAAATTATCAGGTGTAGCTGTTGATGCCATTATGGATAGTGTATCGGTTGCTACTACCTATCAAAAACAATTAGAAGATGCAGGTGTAATATTTTGCCCTATAAGTGAAGCTGTGCAAAAATATCCAGAACTAGTCCAGAAATATCTGGGATCAGTAGTTCCATATAGTGACAATTTTTACGCAACATTAAATTCCGCAGTATTTACTGACGGATCTTTTATTTATGTCCCACCTGGAGTTAGATGTCCAGTGGAATTAATGACGTACTTTAGAATTAATGAACTAGACACAGGCCAATTTGAAAGAACTTTAATTATTGCAGACAAAGGTAGTTATGTAAGTTACCTAGAAGGCTGCACTGCTCCGTTCCGAAAAAATAATCAGTTACATGCTGCTGTTGTAGAATTAATTGCTCTTGAAGACGCAGAAATCAAATACTCTACTTTACAAAATTGGTTCCCAGGGGATAAAAATGGAAAAGGCGGAGTATATAATTTTGTAACTAAAAGAGGTAAATGTGCGGGGAAAAATTCAAAAATTTCATGGACGCAAGTAGAAACAGGATCAGCAATTACATGGAAATATCCTTCAGTCATTCTGCAAGGAGATAATTCTGTAGGAGAATTTTACTCTGTTGCACTAGTTAATAATTTCCAACAAGCTGATACAGGCACTAAAATGATACATATGGGAAAAAATACTAAAAGTACCATAATTGCAAAAGGGATATCTGCGGGTAAAGCCAATAGTACATACAGAGGGATGGTTAAAATACTTCCTTCTGCTAAAAATGCAAGAAATTTCACACAATGTGATTCTCTACTTGTAGGAGATAAATGCGGAGCGCATACAATCCCATATATAGAAGTCAAAAACCCAACTGCTCAATTAGAGCATGAAGCAACAACTTCAAAAGTAAGCGATAACCAATTGTTTTATACTCAACAAAGAGGGATATCATTAGAAGATGCTAATTACATGATTATAAACGGTTTTTGTAAAGGTATTTTCAAAGAGTTGCCATTTGAATTTGCTATTGAGGCATCACAACTTTTAAGAGTTAGTTTAGAGGGAACAGTAGGATGACAAATAATAAAACAATATTAGAGATTAAAAATTTAAATGCTTCTGTAGCAGATACACAAATTTTAAAAGATTTTAATCTAACGATAAACATGGGTGAAAAACATACTATCATGGGTCCAAATGGCTCAGGAAAAAGCACATTAGCAAATATTTTAGCTGGAAATCCTGAATATATTGTAGATTCAGGAGAAATTAATTTCCTAGGTCAAACTTTAATAGATAAAGATCCAGAAATAAGAGCTTGCTTAGGTCTTTTTCTTGCTTTTCAATATCCTGTCGAACTACCAGGAGTAAGAATGTGGCAATTTCTTAAATCTTCTTTAGATGCGCAAAGAGAATTCAATGAAAAAGACCCATTAAGTACTAAAGAATTTGATTCAATTTTAAATGAATGCGCTGAAAAAGTAGATATTCATAAAGATTTCCTTAAAAGAAATGTAAATGAAGGTTTTTCAGGTGGAGAGAAAAAACGAAACGAAATACTTCAACTTTCTCTAATAAACCCAAAATTAGCAATCTTAGATGAAACTGATTCAGGACTAGACATTGATGCTCTTAAAGTTGTTTCTAATGGAATAGAAAATTTTTCATCTGCAAATAATTCCGTGCTTCTAGTAACACATTACCAAAGAATATTAAATTATGTTAAACCAGATTATGTGCATGTAATGATAGATGGGAAAATCGTGAAATCTGGAGATAAAAGTTTGGCATTAGAACTAGAAAACAAAGGATATGATTGGCTATCAAAAAAATAAAGTGACACTTATATGAATTCCAAAACAAATTTTATCGATTTTGTATCCAAAACAACAAACAAGCTAAACTCCAATCAAGATATAGCTAATGAATTTAGATCAAATAATTTATCTAAATTAAAACAAATTGGATTACCAACACATAGAAAAGGTAATGAAGAATGGAAATATACAAATTTAAATAAATTTACATCAATAAATTATACTGCCTCAATTGAAGAATCAGAAGATTCTACTTCAAAAATCCAAAATTTTACGCCAAAAGAATTTAATGTATTGAATATAATTAATGGTAAATTAAAGGAAAATAATGATATTGATGATTCATTTATTAATATTAGAAGTAGCTCAACAAATACTTTAACAAGAAAAGAACTAGATCAATTTAATACTTTACTAGGTAATGAAAATGAAGAAATGGCTATATTAAATGCTGCTTTATGTACAGACTATATCTTCATAAATATAAGTGGTGATAGTGTCAAGTTATTTATTAATTTTATTAACTCAAACAATTCAGAACACTTCATCTTAAATAATCCAAAAGTTTTCATCAATATTGATTCCACATCACAACTTGAACTTATAGAAAACCATTATGGAAATAAAAATTCAAAATACACATCAAATAATGTAATAGAAATTAAGATAAATAAAAAAAGTAATTTAAAACATTACAGATTATTAGAAGAATCAGAAAATGCTATACACACAAATACAACAAGAGTGAGTATAGGTGAAAAAGCTAAATTTAAATCATTTGCATTTTCTAAAGGTGCTCAAATGGCAAGATATGATTTGAAAGTCAGTATGCCATATGAGAACTCAGAAGTAGAATTAAATGGTTTATATTACACATCTAGAAAGGAACATCTGGATAATTATATTAATCTTGATCATATTGCACCA
>CAZMBU010000076.1:0-5042 GCA_964564565.1 uncultured Dehalococcoidia bacterium
TGCCATTCACTTGTCTGTCTTAACAAATGATCCCATGTTATTTTTTTATTATGTTCATTACCAAAATGCTCTTCAGGGTTTACAGTATATTTATAGACATAATCATTGAGATCAGATATCAATCCCTTATCATATGCCAATCCTACAGTTGTAGATAAATAGGTCTTTGTAACACTAAAAGTCATATCAACTCTGTCAACATCTCCCCATTCAGCAACAATATAACCATCTTTAATAATCAATCCACTCATCTCACCCCTTTCTTTAACTGGCCCTAATACTTCATCATGAGGTTCTTTTGTTTCAGATGCTGTTCGGGTAAACATTTGCATATTGTTAATAGATAATTTATTTTCATGGCTTTTAGCAAATCTAATTGCTTCTTTTACCTGTTTCTCTTCCATATTCAAATCAGCAGGGTTTTTTCTTATCCAATTACCGTATTTTGGGAAATAATCTTTATTCATACATACTCCGTTTAAAAATTAAGTTATTCGATTACTGCGCCTGAATCGACATTTATATTCTGCCCAGTAATATTACAGGCATCATCAGAAGCCAAAAATGCTGCCAAATTACCTATATCATCAGGAGTCTGTGTACGCCCCAGTGGCATCATAGGAACATACCTTTGATCAAATAAATTTTTCGCATCTTGATCACTATGTTGCTTATCTGAATTAATTGAATTTTTCTGAAAATCAGTCCAAACTGCTCCAGGAGATATAGAATTCACGTTGATATTATAACTGCCTAATTCAACTGCCAATCCTTTTGTGTATCTTATTACACCTGCCTTACTTAAAGTATAAACTCCTCCTGTTCTTCTGGCACCTAAGCCTGCTATAGAAGCTATATTAATAATTTTTCCATATTTTTGTTTTTTCATAAAAGGAATAATGCTTTCAGTACAATTAACAGTGACTGTTAAGTTAACATCCATAACCAATTCATATATTTCTTGTTTAGATAAAGGTGAATTTTGAGGTTCTGGGATCCCTGCATTATTAACCAAAATATCAATGCTACCAAATTGTTCAATACATGTATTTACTGCGTTTGTAATTGAATCATTATCTGTAACATCTAATTTGCAGGGAATAGATTTATCAGCATTTGAGATGTTTATTGTTTCTTGAGCAGATTTTAAATCAATATCAGTTACAAATAAATTTGCTCCTTGATTTGCCATTATAATTGCTATTCCCCTGCCTATACCATTTCCAGCCCCAGTTAAAAAAATATTTTTGTTATTTAAATCAGCAATCAATTTAAAATCCTTTTTATATATAATAATAATATCATTAAAATTACTTATATAAATAAATAAAAGGATCTGAATATGCTTATAAGCGGAATTTGCGGAAGTTTAAGAAATGAGTCTTGGAATAAAATATTACTAAAAATTTTTCTGGATAAAATTTCTCAAAATAGTGATTTTAAAACTAATATTATTGATGTTTCAAAATTTCCTTTATATAACGCAGATATTGAGGCAAAAGGGTTGCCAGAATCAGTATTGTCAGCAAAAGATCAAGTGGCAAATTCAAATTTAATTATATTTGCCTCACCTTCATATAATAGTTCTATATCTGGAGTGATGAAAAACATTGTTGACTGGATTTCACGCCCTCCTAAAGTCATTGAAAATAAAAACACTTTGGTTATTGGAGCAACTCCTGGTATGTCAGGCACTTTACTAGGATATACTCATTTAAATCATATTTTATTAAGCCTTGGAATGAATGTTTTAAATCAACCAAGACTACTTGTAGCAAAAATTGATAAACAAATGGAACCAAATGGCAAAATCATATCAGAAGAGCTTAATAAACTATTTGATAATTCAGTTAATCAATTAACAAAAAAATTAAATAATTAATATTAAACAATTAGTTGATTTTAGTTATAATATCTCTCTTAATAGTTACAAGCCGAAGTGGTGGAATGGTAGACACGCTGGTTTCAAAAACCAGTAGGGGTAACCCTGTGTGAGTTCGAATCTCACCTTCGGCATAAAGGTGGAAATATGGAAGAGTATAAAAAATTAACTAATTTAGAAGGTAATGAAATTAATGGAGAATTATATCTGAAAATCCAGGAAGAAGCTCAAAATATGAGTGCCATTAAAATGAAACTCTCTGCGAATTCAGAAACTCCTTACCATACACATGATCATGAATCGCTTGGAGTAGTAGTAAAAGGCAAACTAGAGGTATACGATGAAAATAATTCAACAACTTTACTACCAGGGGATACATGGGTAAACCCTATAGGACAAACTCATAAGGTAAAAGCAATTGAAGACACATTATTTGTAGAAATAAAATCTCCATCACCTGATTTCAGTTCATTCTTAAAACTAGATTAACAGGAGTTACAATAAATGAAAAAAATTGTTGAATATAAACTTTTAACAGGACCTGATAACAGCGAATTTTGTGATAGAGTTACAGAATTTTTAAACAAAGGTTGGGAATTATACGGTTCCCCAATAATGAATACAGAAGATTTATCTACTGAAAAGAAAAGAATTGTTGGGCAAGCTGTCGTAAGATCTGAATCAAAATAAACTTTGCCCTCTAAAAAAAGAAAAATAATACAATACTGCATGTACCATAATTAAACTTTTAAACATTAAAGCTGGAATTCTTGCAATCATTTTACTTTTATCTTTAATAAGAAATTTTTGGCAAGATTTATATGATCCTATTATCAACCAGAATGCGAAAGCAAATCCAATCCATTTCAAATTATCATCAATACCATCAACTATAAATCTATCAAAAGCAATTAATATTAAAATCCCAGGTATATAAAAATACATAAATGAAATCTTTACAGACAAATCACCTTTCATATATGTAAATAATATTTCCATTAATAATCCTTCAGTATCTTGATAATAGAAAGTCCTGCCAAAGCGCTAGTTTTGGGGTTCTTAATAGATTTTTCTAATTTAAAATCAAAACTCATTTCACCAAATTGACCTTTTAAATTAATTTTATGACAATTCATTTTAACATCAGGATCTGCAACAACAGTCACATTTGTTTTATCTGGGCCAAGTCCAAACAAAGATAATGTAACAGCTACGTTTAAATTTTTAGGAAATAATTTGATAGCATTGGTTGCATTTCCATTATAAATAATTTCAGGTGAAGTGAAATTATAATTTTCATAATCCGAAAATCCTTTGGCACCAGACAAACTTTCTGGAGATTTAGTTGTTATAATTTCTATAAATGTAATTGAATTCTTAACTGCATCGATTGCATCTAACCCCCCTATAGCTCCAGGAGGGATAATTACATTGTTATTATACTTGGCTGCATAATCTAAGAGGTTATTATAAAAAACTTGATCTGACATCGCACCTACAGAAGCAAAAACAACATTGGTTTTTTTCACTAAATCATTTGCATATTGATTAGCAGCTTCAACTGAAGCTGTTTCAATAACAAGATCAATATTCTGCATCTCTAAAAGTATATTAATATCATCAGTGATAACAGGAGATATATTATATTTGGTTGAAAGTTTTTCAGCGTTATTAATCTCATTGTCCATTATTAAAGTAATATTAAATTTATCTTTCAGATTACTAACAACATAATCTATAACTTCAGTACCCATGGCACCGCAACCAAGAAAAGCTAAATTGTATTTTTTCATTTGTATTATTTCTCCTGTAATGTAAATATTTTATTGCATATTATTTATATTACAAAAATGCTATTATCTGAAATATTCTATCATTAATTATTATTACATTCCGGCTTACAATGACCTCTAAAACAAAACATGAATATATAATTGAAGTTTCCAATTTAACTAAATTTTATGGAAAAACAAAAGGAATAGAAAATGTTTCATTTCATATTAATGAAGGTGAAATATTTGGTTTAATGGGGCCAAATGGCGCGGGGAAAACAACAACTCTAAGATCGATGCTGAATTTAATTCAATCTAACTCTGGTGAGACAAGAATATTTTCAAAAAATTTATTGAATTTATCAAAGTCAGAAATGTCAAACATTAGTTATCTTCCAGGTGAATTTGAAATGTATGGTAATTTAACTGGTCAAGAATATTTAAAATATCTATCAAATCTTAGAAATGCCAAAACAAATAATACAAATATTCTTGCTGAAAGATTAGATTTAGATCTTAATAAAAAAATTAAAACATTATCAAAAGGGAATAAACAAAAAATTGGTATAGTTATGGCATTTATGAATAAGCCTACCATTGCAATTTTAGATGAGCCAACAAGTGGACTTGATCCTTTAAAACAACAAGAATTTCAAAATATAGTAAAAGAATATAACACTGGAGGGTGTTCAATACTATTATCATCTCATATATTGCATGAAATTGAAGAACTTTGTGAAAGAGTTGGAATCATTAAAGATGGGAATATTATTGCATCAGAACAAATATTAGACCTAAAAAACAAAACAATTAAAAAATATGAAATCAATTTTGATAAAAATCCAGAAAAATTACAAATATCTAAAATCAAGGGTGTATCAAATTTAAATATCGATAAGAATGTCGTCACATTTAACATGCAAGGTAATATAGATACCCTGATCAAATCAATATCAAAGTATAAAGTGAATAACTTAAGAATAATTGAGCCAGATTTAGAAGAAATTTTTCTTACATACTATTAGGAGTATTAATGTTCAAAAATGTATATCTTAAAAATTTAAGAGATATGAAAAACAATTTAATTTATTGGACTATAGGGATAACCATATTAGGATTTTACATATCTTATGCATATAGCTCATTTGCTGAAGACATTGATGTATGGAATGAGCTACTTGCAAATTTCCCCGAAGAATTAATGTATTTTTTTGGGGGATCAGAAGGAATGGATATGAGTACATTTGCTGGTTTTCTTAATCTAGAAATATTTGGGTCATTTGATATGACATGAACATTGCCAGCAGCATGCCACGATGATCCTGAAGTAAGCTCTTTTCTTTCAAGAAGAATACAATCTTTTAAACCAAATTTTGCAAGATGAAAAA
>CAZMBU010000077.1:0-5040 GCA_964564565.1 uncultured Dehalococcoidia bacterium
AAAGTTGTTAGAAAGCTTACAACAGGCGTTTCTTATTTGTTAAAGAAAAATAAAGTCCAAGTATATGAAGATACAGCTGAATTAATAAGCTCTACTGAGATTAACTTGAAAAATGCTAATACTAATATCACATCTGATAATATTGTTTTAGCTACAGGATCTTCATTTATGGAATTCCCAAGCATGCCAATTGATGAATCCAAAGTAATAACTAGTAGACAGGCATTAGAATTAAAAGATGTTCCTAAGAGAGTAATCATAGTTGGAGGAGGTGCTACAGGAGTAGAATTTAGTTATATTTTTAATGCTTATGGAAGCGAAGTAACAATAGTTGAATTAGCTGACAGAATTTTAAATAAAGAAGATAAAAGCATCAGTGACGAATTATCGAAAATATATAAAAAGAAGGGCATAAATATAATTACAGATGCTCAAATAGAAACTCTTGATATTTCTGAAAATGTTCTTGCTCATTTGAGGGTAAAAGATGAACAAATGGATTTAGAGGTTGATACTGTATTAGTTGCAGTTGGAGCTCAAGGTAATATTAATGGCTTAGGTCTTGAAAAAATTGGAGTTGAAACTATTAAAGGTTGGATTAATATAGATAATTTTATGAAAACAAATATAGATAATATATATGCTATAGGAGATGTAACAGGCAAACTTTTACAGGCTCATGTTGCTTCTCATCAAGGAGTGGTAGTAGCAGAAAAGATTGCGGGATTAAGTCCTGAACCTATAAATGATTATATTGATATGCCAAGAGCAATTTATTGCGAACCTCAAATTGCCAGTATCGGACTTACCGAGGAAGAAGCAAAAGCTAAGGGATATAAAATAAAAACAGGTATTTTCCCTCTTTCAGCTAGCGGAAAGGCTTTAGGATTAGGAGATGCTGAAGGATTTTCAAAATTAATTTTTGATGAAGAGATTGGTGAATTGTTAGGTGCTCATTTAATTGGCGCTAATGTTTCAGAATTACTTGGGGAAATAGGAATACTAAAAATGTTAGAAGGTTCTTCGAAAGAAATTGGAGACTTAGTACACCCACATCCAACAATTTCTGAAATATTAAAAGAATCTTCTCTTGGTGCATTAGGGAGTGCTATACATATTTAATTTATGTCGAATATAGATAAAGAAACTGCAAGAAAATATTTGTTAGAAATGTTGAAAATCAGGCATTTTGAAGAAGCTTGCGGAAGAATGTATATGCAAGGGAAAATAAAAGGATTTTTACATCTTTATATTGGAGAAGAAGCTATTGCAGTTGGAGCTATATCTCAATTAACTAAACAAGATTATGTTATAACTCATTACAGAGATCATGGCCATGCCCTTGCTAGAGGTATGGATCCAAATAAAGTTATGGCAGAATTGTATGGTAAAAAAGGAGGCAGTAGTAGAGGGAAAGGGGGTTCTATGCATTTATTTGATAAACAATTAAATTTCATGGGAGGATATGCCATAGTTGGAGGCCATTTACCTATTGCTATTGGACTTGGATTAGCTTTGAAAAAACAAAAAAAAGACGGGGTAGTGTTATGTTTTTTTGGAGACGGAGCTGTAAATGAAGGCGAATTTCATGAATCAATGAACTTGGCGGCTTTATGGGATCTGCCTGTTTTGTTTTATCTGGAAAATAATCAGTATGGCATGGGAACTCATGTTAAAAGATCTTCTGCAGCAGCTGATATTTTATATAAATTTGCTGATCTTTATGGAATGCCTGCGACCCGTATAGATGGCATGGATGTTATTACGGTTCAAGATTCAACAAAAGAAGCTATTAATAAAATACGTACAAATAGTGGCCCTGTTTTAATTGAAGCTATGACATATAGATTCAGAGGACATTCCATGGCTGATCCTTCTTCATACAGAGATGATTCTGAAGTTGAAGAATGGCAGGATAAAGATCCAATTTTATTATTTAAACAATATGTTAAAGAAAATAATTTATTAACAGATAGCGATATTAGTAATATAGAAAATGAGGTAAAAGTTATAATTGAGGATTGCCTCAAATTTGCTGAGGATAGCCCTTTGCCAGATATGTCTGTTGCAAGGGATAAAATTTATTATTCAGATAGTTAGAAAAAAATGGCAGAATTAAATATAAGAGAATCTTTAACTAAAGCTTTGAAAGAAGCTTTAGTTAACAACGACAATGTTTTTTTAATGGGTGAAGATATCGGATTGTATGGCGGCCCTTATGCAGTAACAAAAGGTTTGCTTGAAGAATTTGGAAGTGAAAAAATTATGGATACTCCAATATCCGAATCTGGTTTTGTAGGAGCTGCTATAGGAGCTGCTATGGCAGGCATGAAACCAATAGTAGAAATCATGACAATAAATTTTTCATTATTAGCTATAGATCAGATAGTAAATCATGCGGCCAAAATTCACTATATGTCTGACGGACAACTCAGTGTTCCTATTATAATACGTACAGTTACAGGAGCAGGCGGAAGGTTAGGCGCTACTCATTCACAGAGTTTTGAAGGATGGTATGCTTCAGTTCCAGGATTAAAAGTTGTTTCTCCATCAAATGCTGTAGATGCTTTAGGTTTATTTAGATCTGCTATTAATGAAAATAATCCGGTTATTTTTGTAGAGCATTCTATGTTATATAGTGTTAAAAATGAAATTCCTGATCAATATTATGAAACGCCAATTGGTATTCCTAAAATTTTGAAAAAAGGTGATGATTTAACTGTTATAGCATGGTCAGGTATGATTCCTTTGGCAAAATCTATTTCTTCTGAATTAGATAAAATTAATATTAATACTGAGATAATTGATTTAATATCTTTGAATCCAATTGATTTTGAATTAATATTTGAATCTGTTAAAAAAACTAATAAAGTTGTAATATTAGATGAATATTGGGAAACTGGATCTTTTGGTTCTTACATCAGTTCAGTAATTCAAGAAAAATGTTTTGATTATCTTGACGGACCAATTGGTGTAATAAATAGTTTAAATATCCCAATGCCGTATAGTGCAGAATTAGAGGATAAAGTTATTCCAAATATGGATAGATCATTAGCTAAAATTAAAGAATTATTTGGTTTTTAAGGAGGTAGTAATTGTCTGAAGAACTTAATATGCCACAAATGGGATATGATATGAAAGAAGGTGTTGTAGTGAAATGGTTAATGGAGGAAGGTTCTGCAGTAAAGATTGGAGATCCTGTTGCAGAAATAGAAACTGACAAAGCTGTTGTGGAATTTGAATCCTATGCTGAAGGTACTTTGGAAAAAATTTTAGTTGAAGAGGGATCAAAAGTTAATGTTGGAGAGCCAATTGCAATTGTAGGGGATGGTAGTAATATAACTGAAGAAGAAGTAACAGTTGAATCTGAAGAAGAGATAGTTGAGGAACCTGTAGCTGAAGAAGTAACAGTTGAATCTGAAGAAGAGATAGTTGAGGAACCTGTAGCTGAAGAAATTAGTACTGATCAAAAAATAAAAGCTTCTCCATTAGCTAAAACATTAGCTAATGATAATAATATTGATTTGAGTAATGTTGTTGGCACCGGACCGGGTGGAAGAATTGTCAAATCTGATGTTTTATTACTGATAGGAGATGTTGAAACTACTGAGAAAATTAAAGTAGATTTGACACCAGAAACAAATAATGTTGAATCGCAAATTCAAGATTCTGACACTTCTGTTAAAGAAGAAAATAAAATGAGAGCACAAATAGCCAGAGTTACTCAAAGAAGCAAACAAGAAGTTCCGCATTATTATTTAAGTACTGATATAAATATGGATAAAGCTTTAGAGATACGAGCACAAATAAATTCCAAATTGGCTGAACAAAATATTAAAATTAGTATAAATGATATGATAATGAAATCTGTAATAGATACCCTGAAAAAATTCCCGGTATTTAATAGTAGATATGAAAATGGCACAGCCAATATGAATGAAGAAATAAATGTTTCTATTGCTATAGCTCTTGAGGAAGGTTTGATAATGCCATCAATAATTAATTGTAATGATATGGATATTAAACAATTATCAATTGCATCAAAAGATTTAGTAGATAGAACTAAGAATGGTAAATTAACAAGTGCTGAATATACGAAGGGAACATTTTCGATTAGCAATTTAGGAATGTTTGATGTTAATAGCTTTTTAGCTATTATTTTACCGCCTCAAACTGCAATGCTAGCAGTTGGATCAGTAAAAAAAATACCTATTGTGACATCAGAAGATGATATAAAAGTATCTAATATTATGAATGCCAGTTTATCAGCAGACCATAGAGTGACTGATGGTGCCGAAGGTGCTATGTTTTTGGCAGAAATAAAAAATAATTTAGAAAACCCTGTAAATTTGATTATTTAGATTAAAAGACTATGAATAAAGTAAAATTAGTTTCTATCACACCTGATGCTGAAGAAACTATTGCTTATATAGCTAGAGTTAGTAATCCCAAGAATCAGGAAAATGAAAAATATGAAGGTTTATTAAAATATATGATTAAGCATGGTCATTGGTCTCCTTTTGAACAGGCATATATGACTATAGAAATTCAAACTTCTTTAGCAATTGCAACACAGATACTTCGACACAGGTCATTTACCTATCAGCAATTTAGTCAAAGATATGCAGAGAAAAACCTTATCAATGAATCTATTTATCTCCCTGAACTAAGAAGGCAAGATACTAAAAACAGACAAAATTCAATTGATGATATTCCTGAAGATGTTAAAAATGAATTTCATAAAAGAATAAAAAATCATTTTGATGAGTCAACAAAA
The DNA here is from genome assembly GCA_964564565.1 of uncultured Dehalococcoidia bacterium. Lineage (GTDB taxonomy): Bacteria > Chloroflexota > Dehalococcoidia > Lucifugimonadales. The sequence goes on from CAZMBU010000077.1 coordinate 4,778, forward strand.
TTATATAACGATATGTTAAACGAAGGAATTGCTAAAGAATCTGCCAGATTTGTTTTGCCACAGGCTACTACGACAAGATTGTATATGACTGGGACGATTAGAAGCTGGATGCATTATATTGAATTAAGATCTGCCCATGGTACTCAAAAAGAACACATGGATATTGCTAATAAGATTAAGCTAATTTTTAATGAAAATTGCCCTACAATAAAATCTGCAATGAATTGGAAATAAAAAAGGCCTGGATTGTATCCAGGCCTTTT
>CAZMBU010000078.1:0-5014 GCA_964564565.1 uncultured Dehalococcoidia bacterium
TGATTTATTATCAAATAAATTTAAATCACCATCAGAATCGTAATACATTTTTGCCATTTTTTTACTCCATTTGTATTTATTTTTTTTCTCTATTCATTGCAATTAATCCTGTTCTCATTACTTCAACTATGCCAAATGAAGACAGTAAATCCTGTAAAGCTTTTATTTTCTGATCATCTCCGGTAGCTTCTATAATTATTGAAGAAGGGCTTACATCCACAATTTTAGCTCTATAAATAGCAACTATCTGCATGATTTCACTTCTAGTTTTAGTGTCTGAGTTTACTTTTATTAGAGCAAGTTCTCTTGAAACTATATTATCATCAGATATGTCATTTACTTTTATAATATCTATAAGTTTATGTAATTGTTTTGTGATTTTTTCAACTATATCATCCCCGCCTTCAACTACTACAGTTAGTCTTGATAGATACTCTATCTCACTATGTCCAACAGCTAAACTTTGTATATTAAAACCTCTCCTTCTTAACATACTTGTTATTCTGTTAAGAACACCCGGCTTGTCATTAACTAACGCAGTAACTGTCCTTGATGGAATAGTGTTTTTTGAATTTTTAGTGGTCATTATTTAACCTCCTGTGATGAAGGTTCTTCCATCATATCTTGAACAGTTTGACCTGATGGAATCATTGGATAAACATTTTCTTCAGATTCAACAATAAAGTCTATTAATACTGGGCCATCATGTTTAATGGCATCTAAAATTGCTGGCTTTACTTGTGTTTTATCAGTAACTTTTAGGGCATAAATATCAAATGCTTCTGCTAATTTCACAAAATCAGGGATTCCTTTATAGGATGTAGATACATAAGATTTTTCATAAAATAATTCCTGCCATTGCCTTACCATGCCTAAAAAGCCATTGTTCATGATTGCAAATTTGATTGGAAGTTTGTTTTCTGAAATTGTAGCTAATTCAGACATAGTCATTTGAAATCCTCCGTCACCGGCAATAGACCATACCATTTCGTTTGGTCTGCCAACTTGAGCTCCTAATGCTGCCGGCACTTCATAACCCATAGCTCCGGCACCTCCGGATGTAATGATTTTATTTTTATCATTAAATGGATAATGCTGAGCAGCCCACATTTGATGTTGCCCGACTCCGGTTACTATAATTGAGTCTCCATTTGTCAATTCATGTAATTCTTTCATTATGAATTGAGGAAGTAATTTCTCAGTGCCTCTAATCGCTAGGCTTGGATGATTATTTTTTAATCTGTCTATTTGTTTTATCCATTCCACATGTGTTTTTTCTTCCACTGATTTTACTAAATTTGATAATGCAGTTTTTGCATCTGAGACTATAGGTACATCTGCATGAATTATTTTCCCTATTTCAGATGCATCGATATCTATATGGATTTTTTTAGCATTAGTTGCAAATTTATCAGGATTTCCAGTGATTCTATCATCGAATCTCATTCCAACAGCAATGATAAGGTCAGATTGGTCGAGTATAAGATTGGAGTAAGCCATTCCATGCATTCCTGGCCATCCATAGTAAAGAAAGTGATTTGCAGGGAAAGAGCTTAAACCTAAAAGGGTATTTATAACAGGTATTTGGCATTTTTCTGCTAATTGCAATAATTCATCATAAGCTTTTGAGATTTTAATGCCATGACCCGCTAAAAGAACGGGTCTTTTAGCTTTTGTTATAAGGTCACACGCACGTTTTATTTGTTTTTGATTTACTGATGTATTGGGTTTATATCCAGGTATATTTAAACTTTCAGGATAATTAAAAACACCACTTCCTTGCAGAATATCTTTTGGTATATCAACTAAAACAGGTCCGGGTCTACCAGAAGTTGCTATATGAAATGCTTCTTTTATTGTTTCGCCTATATCGTTTATATCCATAACAAGATAATTGTGTTTGGTAATTGGCAGTGTTATTCCCGTAATATCTGTTTCTTGAAATGCATCCGTACCTAAGACTAGCCTACCTACTTGCCCTGTTATTGCAACCACTGGAACAGAGTCCATTTGAGCTGTAGCGATTCCAGTTACTAGATTTGTAGTACCTGGTCCTGAGGTTGCGAAAGCTACTCCAGCTTTTCCAGTTGCTCTTGCATATCCGTCAGCAGCATGAGCTGCTCCTTGTTCATGTCTAACCAATATATGTTTTAATTTTTCGTATTCTGGTAATACTTGATATAAAGGCAATATAGCCCCACCAGGAATTCCAAAAATATGTTCAACGCCTTCTCTGATCAGAGATTCGCAAACCATTTGTGATCCGTTCATTAATTTGTCATTCATTGTTATGTTTAGTTATGTTTAATTTTTATAAATAAAAACCCGTCCCAAAGGGACGGGATATGTTACCCGTGGTACCACCCTAATTGCTATTATTAGAAAGCCACTTAAATGTAAGCTGTAACGGGCAATCCCGGCTATCTCTAATTATTCAAGATAGCACTCAAGGGTGAGTTCTGAAGATTTGAGATATCGACTTACACCATATTCGATTCGCTAAACCCCAAACTTCTTCATACTAATCCCTATCACTGCTTTGATTATTATATTTTCAGTGAGATAATATCATAGATAACATGTAGAATTGTGTCAATTATCACAGAGGTTAAATATAGTTCAAGTTCTTAAATATACCAATTACAAGGAAATATGATGTATTTGCTGGAAAAATATAAGCAATTTTTACCTATTAACGATAATACTCCTTTATTCAGTTTAGGAGAAGGCAACACTCCTTTAGTTAAATCTAATAATATTTTTAAAGAAATAGGGTGTAAAGAATTATATTTTAAACTTGAAGGATGTAATCCCACAGGATCTTTTAAAGACAGGGGGATGGTTATGGCTGTTTCAAAAGCTATAGAAAAAGGATCTAAAAAAATTATATGTGCTTCAACAGGAAATACCAGTGCATCAGCGGCAGCTTTTGGATCATATTGCGGATTAGAAACAATAGTATTGATACCTGAAGGAAAAATTGCTGTAGGTAAATTATCTCAGGCAGTAGCATATGGGGCAAAAATTGTTTCTATAAATGGAAATTTTGATCAGGCATTAAATTTAGTAAAAGAGATATCAACTCAGCAAGAAGATATAGAACTGGTTAATTCAATTAATCCAAATAGAATTCATGGGCAGAAAACTGGAGCTTTTGAAATTGTAGATGAACTTGGATATGCCCCTGATGAAGTATTCATACCTGTAGGAAATGCCGGAAACATTACTGCTTATTGGGATGGTTTTAAAATTTATAATGATTTAAATACCTCTGATCTTCCTAAAATGATTGGATTTCAAGCAAAAAATTCTGCACCTATAGTAAATAAAAAAATTATTGAAAATCCCGAAACTGTAGCAACTGCAATTAGAATTGGAAATCCAGCAAGCTGGGAATTTGCTGAAAAAGCACTGCATGAATCATCAGGACAAATAGATGCTATTGATGATGATAGAATTATCGAAGGATATAAAGCGATAGCATCAATGGAAGGTATATTTGCAGAACCAGCTTCATGTATTACTGTTGCAGGGCTTTATCATTTAAAGAAATTAGGATATGATTTCTCGGGAAAAACAATTGTTTGTATTTTGACAGGAAATGGATTAAAAGACCCTGATTTTGCAAATAATTATTTAGATTTTCAAATAAATAAAATGAATCCCGAATTTGAAGAATTAAAAAACTTTTTACTATCATAATTTGTATAATTATTATTTATGAATCCCTTAGTTAAAATAAATTGTGTTGAATTGACATGGATTGAGTCAAAAGAAAAGGTGACTGAATGGGAAAATTTGTTAATTGAATCTGATTTTCCTCATCCTTTTTCTTCATTTACTTTTTATAATTCCTGGGTTGAAACCTTTGTTGATGATTTGACTCACATTAAAATGTTGTTCTTTTACAATGATAATAAATTAGTAGGCTTGGCCCCTATTTTTATAGATCATAATAAGAAAAATATTTCTATATTAGGTGATAAAGATTTATTTGATTATCGTGACATAATTTATATATCTGGATTTTATGAAGAAATTTATGTTGAATTTTTATCATATATGAAATTGCAACCTTGGTTTCATGGATACACAATTTTTATGCAATCAATTCCAGAATCTTCTGAATTATTTAATTCGGTAAATACTGACAAATTAAATAATTCTGCTGATGTAGAAATTAAACAGGAAGATGTTACTCCAATATATGACATTAATGGTGGTTGGGATGATTATTTATTAGCTTTGAATAAAAAACAACGCCATGAAATTAGAAGAAAATTAAGAAAATTTGAGTCCCAAAATTTTCAATTTAAACTTATTAGAAATAATGATGATTTGTCAGAATTTCTATCAGATTTTTATGAACTATTCATAAACAGCAGAGAAGATAAAAAAGAATTTTTAACAGAAGATCGTAAGACTTTTTTTAATAAAATGCTATTTGCATTTGCTGAAAAAAATGAATTGAAAATCCTTTCCTATTATGATGATGACACATTGATATCTGCATGTATAGTAATTGAATATGCAAATATATACTTTTTGTATAATAGTGCTTATTCATTGGATTACAATTCGTACAGTGTTGGGCTTGTAAGTAAAATTATAGCTTTAAAACAATCAATAGAAAGCAATAGTCATGCTTTTAATTTTTTAAGAGGTAATGAAAGATACAAATATGAATTAGGTGGCGAGGATATAAAATTGTACGAGATAAAATTATTAATTAATTAGTATGTGAATCTATGAAAATATTAATCATTTCCTATCACACATGTCCTGCGAATAAACTTGGAACTAAAGACGCCGGAGGATTAAATATTTATCTTCATGAAATTTCCAAAGAATTAGGTACAACAGGACACGAAGTAGATATATTTACCAGAAAACATGATTTTCGTGACCCTTTAGAGATAGGAATTAATGACAATTCTAAAGTAGTTCATTTAGATGCAGGAAATTTAAGTGAAGTAAAACATCAGATGCATAATTTTATTGATCTATTTACTGC
>CAZMBU010000079.1:0-5000 GCA_964564565.1 uncultured Dehalococcoidia bacterium
GGTGTGAAATTGATGGAACAGGACACTCAAAAGATCCTGCTGACTCAACAGTTGAAGAAATAAATTCAAAAAAAGGCAGTGCTAAAGCCGATTATAATAATGTAAGCATTATGTCTGAAGCTGAAAGCTGTATAAAAAACTGTATAGACTCATTCGGTAAAATAGATATTTTAATCAATTCAGCAGGCATAGCAAACAATAGATTGATTTTTCAAATGTCACAAAAAGATTTTGACAGTGTAATTGACAATAATTTAAAAGGTATGTTTGCACCTACAAAATTTGCTGCTATTTTATTTAGACAACAAAGAAGTGGAAGAGTAGTGAATTTAACATCAGACGCTGGTTTAGGAGAAATAGGAAAATCTAATAATGCTGCTGCATCAGAAGGAATAATAGGGTTAACTAGGACAACAGCTACTGATTTAGGGAAGTACGGAGTAACAGCAAATGCCATTTCTCCTATAGCCAAAACTAGATTACATTCCGGGACAGTAGAATCTTATCTATCATCAGAATTAATGACTTCAAATTCTGATGACAAAGCAGGGATTGGAATATCTGACCCATCATTAGACTGGAATCCAACCACAGAAGATGGTCCTGAAAATGTAGCTAGTTTAGCTGTTTGTTTATCTACTGACTACCTTCCTAATGTTAATGGATATGTGTTTGGGGTTAACGGTGGAAGTATTTATGTATATTCCAATCCATCACCAGACAAAAGAATATACAAAGCAGGAGTATTTGAAATGGCTGAAATGGAACAATTAGTTCCAAAAACCTTTGGCATAGGATACTAATAAACCAAACATAAAAGGAGAAATAAATTATGAAAAGATTAGAAGGTAGAGTAGCTATAATAACTGGAGCAGGAAGAGGCATAGGAAAAGCTGTAGCTGAATTAATGGCTAGAGAAGGTGCTTCAATTGTTGTAAATGATTTAGGTTCCAACCTAGATGGATCAGGAAATTCAAAACAACCCGCAGATGAAGTGGTAGAGTATATCAATGAAAACGGAGGGAGTGCTATAGCCAACTCAGATTCTGTTTCAGAATTTCAATCATCAAAACAAATTATTGACTGTGCAATGGATAATTTTGGAAGACTAGATATATTAGTAAATTGCGCAGGTATATTAAGAGACCGAATGATTTTCAATATGACTGAAGAAGAATGGGATTCTGTGATCCAAGTACATTTAAAAGGTACATTTAACATGGTAAAACACTCAATAGATAAAATGTTACCTAATAGATACGGCAGAATAGTTTTATGCGCTTCTTCATCAGGACTTGGAGCTTCAGGGCAAGCAAATTATGCTGCAGCTAAGGAAGGAATAGTTGGTTTTTCTAGAGCTGTTGCAAGTGAAGTATCAGATTATGGAATAAGTATAAATTCAATATATCCAGGTGGAACTTCTAGAATGACACAATCTGTGCCCCAAACAACTAGAGATCTTAGAAAAGCTTTAGATGCTAAAAAGAAAGGTACCGATGTACAAGAAATGCCATCAAGCGAAGAACCTCCAGAAGCTAATGACGTAGAAAACAACGCTCCTAAAATCACATATTTATGTACTGAACAGGGTGGTGAAATTACCGGGCAAGTATTTGGAACCTTTGGATGGAATATGTCATTATATTCCCCAAGACATGTAACACATTCCATTAATAAAAGTGGGACATGGAGCATAGAAGAGCTATCAAATGTTCTCCCAATTTCTTTAGCTAAAGAATTAATTAACCCAGTCCCAAAACAAGAACCAAAAGCAAAATAATGAATTTATTAGATATTATATTTGGATTAATATTATTAATTCTAATTTTCTATGGATTCAAAAACGGATTAATTAAAATAGCTCTATTTTTTATAGCTTGTTTAATTGGTTGGATTTTATCAGGAATATTTACTCCAACAATAATAAAAGTTTTGCCGGAATTAAGCTTGGATAAAAATATCATTTCAGGAATTATTTATTTCGTATTAATAATTATATGTATATTAATAACAAGCTCCTTAACAAAACCTTTGAAATCAATCTTATCTTTAGCTACATTTGGCTTTTCTTCAATAATAGATAGAATAGGAGGCATAATTATTGGAGTTATTTTTGCATTTGTAATAATCACAATATCAATAATATCTCTATCAAGAATGACTTATCATTTTGAAGTCTCCAATTCAAATATAATTACTAATTACGCTACAGAAACTCCTTTTATAAAAAATAAAATCAACAGTATAGAAAATCAATTTATCAACTCAAATATATCATTAAATTCTATTAAAATAATAAATTCATTAAATCTTCATAAAGCACCATTTGTCCCGGAATCTTTCTCTGATTCATTTGAAATTTTAAATAATAATATATATAAATAAATCTGTATGAATATTTTAGAAACAACAAGTATACAAACAAAGAAATCAGGTATAAATACTCCGGTATTAATACTTAACCAAGATTACTCTCCTCTAGGAATTTGTCTTGCAAAAAGAGCTATAGTATTAATTTTTTCTGAAAAAGCTGAAACAGTTATCAATAGCGAAAAGTCTATTAAATCTATAACTCAATCATTTCTCATCCCTTCAGTAATTAAAACACTTAAATATATTAAAAGGCCTTACGGGAAAAAGATTTCTCGATTTGGAATTTTTGCCAGAGATAACTTCACTTGCCAATATTGCAATAATACTAAAAAGAAATTAACTATAGATCATATAGTGCCTAAATCTAAAAATGGAGATCACAGTTGGGATAATGTGGCAACTGCATGTACTGATTGTAACCACAAAAAAGCTGGAAGGACTCCCATGGAAGCAAAAATGAGACTAATAAAAAAACCATCTATCCCTAATTTAAATACACATATTTTAAAATATTCAAACAATATTCAAAATTCATGGACGCCTTTTTTATTCAAATAAACAATTATCGATTAAATAATTAGATGTTTTTACAGCTCCTTCTATAGAACTATTTAATAAATAACCTCCGCAAAAAACACATTGCTATATTTTCCCGCAACTCCAGAACCAACCATAATAAACTGTGAATCGATAAAAACTCCTAAAAGTTATAATGAGAAAATTAAATTATCAACAACTATAGAGGGATTTGTATTTGATTTTAGATAAAAATCAAGAGAACTTAAATTATGTATTGTTTTTAACAAAGTTTTGTTATCTGCGTTAAACATATTTTTATTATCATTAATTATTGTTAAATTCTTTTTGTGATTAATATTTTTACTTATCATTACATCTTTAATAATCTCAATACCTATTTCTATCAAATAATTAAAATACAAATAATCATTTTTGATTAAATTTAAATATTTTTCAGAATTTGAAAGTTTAAAAGACATGGGGGAAAATATAAAATCTATAAATTTTTTAGCTTCGAAATCAAATTTAAATAACAAATCTAAATCATCTATGAGAAGTAAAGTTAACCAAATTTTACCTCTAGATAGAAACCAAATTTTATCAATTAATTCTTTATCTAAATTCTGCTTTGAAGATACAATATTAATAAATTTAGAATATGAAACACTTGATAAATTATAAATTTCACATCTTGAAACAATAGTATTTGGAATTTTTTTTATATCTGAAGTTGTTAATATAAAAAGTTTATGTACTAAAGATTCTTCAAACAATTTTAATAGTGAATTAGATGCTTGCTTTGTCATAAAATTAGCATCTTCCACTGCAAGTACTTTCCCGTCAGGATTTACAGAACTTAGATAAGAATTTTTAATAATATGTTCTTCTACAGTTTCAGCTTTAATTGAATAATTATAAGGGATGGATTCATCTGATGTAATTAAATGGAAATCAGGATACTTGTTATCAAGTACCATAGTACATATTTTACAAATTGTATTATTTACCAAACATTTTTTTGAACATAAATAATATGAAGCTATAATTCTAAGTAATTCATAAACACCATCATATTTAGTACCAACAATTATTAGTGGTTTAGATGAATCATTATATGAAAGATTTATTAAAATACTTTCAAGAAATTCTTCATTGAAATTTGAAAATAATTTTATTTTGTCCAATAACAAATCATACGTCCATTTTAAACAAATCTGACAAGGATTCTCTTTTTCTAATAATTGAATCCATCCCATCTTTAACAGAAACAATGACTGGCCTAGGATTCATATTATAATTACTAGCCATAGATGTAGAGTAAGCTCCAGAAACCGGTATAGCTATAATATCTCCTGACTTAATTTCAGGTAATAATATATCCTTAACTAAAATATCTCCTGATTCACAATATTTTCCTACAATAGTAACTTTCTCCTTAGGCCTTTCATCCCAAAGTCTATTAATTACAATTGCTTCATACTTTGCTCCATATAAAGCTGGTCGAATATTATCTCCCATGCCACCATCCACAGAAATATATTTTCTAACGTTTTCTATATTTTTGATTGCACCAACAGAATATATAGCAACCCCAGCAGGTCCAGTGATTGCTCTACCAGGCTCTATTATCAATTTAGGCTTAGGGATTTTATAAAAATCCAAAGATTCATTTAATGTATCACAAATTGCTTCTGCGTACTCTTTTACTGAAGGAGTTTTGTCTTTAACAGTATAAGATACAGCAAAACCTCCTCCAGGGCTAAATTCTTTTAATTTTAAATTTTTAAAATGAGATAAAAATTCAATTACTTTCTTTATCCCCAATACATAAGGAATTGTACTAAACAAAGGTGAACCTAAATGAAAATGGATGCCTATAAGATTTAAATTTTTCATATCTTCAATCAAATTAATTGCTTTTTCAGCATCACCATTATCAATTGCAAATCCAAACTTACTATCTAAAATACCAGTGGTAGTATATTTGTGAGTTCATTCATCAAGTTCTATAGCAGGTGATAATCTAATTAAAATATCCTGGATTACATTATTATCTTCTGATAAAGAATTTAATAAATCTAATTCGTGGAAACTATCAACTACAATTT
>CAZMBU010000080.1:0-4874 GCA_964564565.1 uncultured Dehalococcoidia bacterium
ACCCGATGTCATTTACAATAACATTGGCACCTTCTTCAGCAAGTTTTTTTGCAATTGCTTTTCCAATACCTCTTCCGCCACCAGTAACTACGGCTGCCTTTCCGTTTAATATAGCCATTATTTTCTCCTTTTATTCTTAAATTTAATTATACAAAATATTAATTGGAAGCTGTGGTATATTTGCTTATTATTAATTTAAATATACATTTATTTCATTTTTTAGATTAAAATAATTAATGTAATAATTAATTTAGTTGTAGGTGTTAAAATGGATTTTCAGGAAAATACAGTTTTATCTAATGTTTCTTTTGATGTGGTGGGATCTCGACCTGTAAGACCTGATGGATCAGATAAAGTTACAGGATTAGCAATGTACGGTGCTGATATATATCCTACTAACTATATACATGGTAAAGTTTTAAGAAGCCCACATGCTCATGCAAAAATTATTTCTATTGATATAAGCGAAGCTGAAAAACTAGAAGGGGTAATTTCAATAGTTACTCATGATGATTTTCCAGAATCTAAAACTAAGGATTTGAAATATTTAAGAGAAAACAGCCTTGCTAAAGATAAAGTTTTATATGTCGGGCATGCTATAGCAGGAGTTGCTGCAAGTAGTCCTCATATTGCTGAGGAAGCTTTAGAGCTAATTAAAGTTAAATATGAAATTTTAGATCCAGTTATAACTGCGCCATTTGGATCTTCAGATCAATCTTCAATTTTACATGATGATTTAAGAACTGATTTGTTTGGAAAACAAAAAGATGGTTTAACAAATATTGCAAGTAAATTTAAACATGAAATAGGAGATATAAAGAAGGGTTTTGATGAATCTGACATCATTATAGAAAAAGAATTTAATACAGCAACTGTTCATCAAGGTTATATTGAACCAATGAATGTAACAGCCCACTGGAATAATGATAGCAGAGTACATATATGGATAAGTACTCAAGGTCCTTTTCAGATAAGAGAAGAAACAGCTAAAGCTTTAGATTTGAGAGCTTCTCAGATTAAAGTCACACCAATGGAAATTGGTGGAGGTTTTGGTGGCAAATTTCCTCTATACCAAGAACCTGTAGCAGTTATGTTGTCTCAAAAAAGTGGAAAACCAGTAAAAATAATTATGACAAGAAAAGAAGTTTTTGAAGGAACAGGACCAACATCAGGATCTTATATAAAATGTAAAATTGGTGCAACAAAGGAAGGTAAAATTATTGCCGCAGAAGGTTATTTAGCCTATGAAGCTGGAGCATATCCAGGGTCTCCTGTGGAAGCTGGTGGAAAGTGTATGTTTGCTTGTTACGATATTCCAAATGTTGTAGTTGAAGGAATAGATGTTGTTGTAAATAAACCAAAAACAGCAGCTTACAGAGCGCCAGGTGCAACCAATTCTACTCTTGCAACTGAAACCATAGTTGACGAGATAGCTAAAAAATTATCACTAGACCCGATTGATCTTAGACTTATGAATGCTTCAAAAGAAGGTACTAGGCGAGCAGATGGGCCAAAATTCCCAAAAATTGGATGTACAGCATTATTGGAAGCCATGAAAAGTCATCCACATTGGAATTCTCCTATAGAAGGAGAAAATATTGGGAGAGGAATTGCAATTGGTTTCTGGTTTAATGGTGGTGGCCCCTCTAATTGTTCTATAGGAGTTAATCAAGATGGAACAATAAATTTAGTTGAAGGATCTCCTGATATTGGAGGTTCTAGAGCTTCTATAGCTATGCAGGCTGCTGAAGTTTTAAGTATAGATTATAAAGATGTTTACCCGAGTGTAACTCATACAGATAATTTAGGCTATTCAGGCGGTACTGGAGGTAGTAGGACAACATTTGCTACAGGTTGGGCTGCTATTGAAGCTGCAAGAGATGTAAAACAACAAATGATAGCTAGAGCGGCAAAAATATGGGGTATAGAAGAAAAAGATATTGAATTAAAAAATGGGATTTTTATATCAAATTCTGATTCGGAATTAAAACTTAGTTTTAAAGAATTGGCATCGATGTTAATTGATACAGGTGGCCCTATTACAGGAAAAGGAAATATTTCACCTATCGGAGTGGGAGGATCATTTGCAGGAAATATAGTTGATATTAAATTAGATGATGAAACTGGAAAAATTGATATCGTCAGATTTACAGCTTTTCAGGATGCAGGTAAAGCAATTCATCCAAGTTATGTGGAGGGACAAATGCAAGGAGGTAGCGTACAGGGTATAGGATGGGCAATAAATGAAGAATATTTTTATGATAAGGATGGAGATTTAAAAAATTCTACTTTTCTGGATTATAGAATGCCTACTAGCTTGGATCTGCCAATGATAGATACTGTTATTGTTGAAGTTGCCAATCCTGGCCATCCATACGGAGTTAGAGGTGTTGGAGAAACAAATATAGTTCCTCCTCCAGCTGCAATAGCCAACGCACTATACGATGCGTCAGGTATAAGAATGAATGTATTGCCTATGAGCCCAGCTATTGTAATGGAAAATTTGCTTAACAATTCTTAAAAATAGGATATTGTAAATACGACCAGTGGTGCAAATATTAAGCCTGGGATAAGGTCAGCAGAAGGTATTTTCTTTATATTGAGTAATCTAAATGCAATAGATAAGATCATTAAACCTCCTGTCGAAGTCAACTCTTTGATCATTTCTTCATTTAAAAATGTATTTCCTATTATAAGAGAAAGAAAAGTAAAAAATCCCTGAACTAATAATACAGATATAGAACTAAATAACACACCTATTCCCATAGTACCAGAGTATACAAAAACCATTATTCCGTCTAATCCGGTTTTAACAAAGATCAAATCAAGGTCTTTTGAAATCACTTCATTTAATGGAGCCAAAATTGCTAGTGGCCCGACACAGGCTATGAGGCTTGATACCACAAAACCTTCAACAAAAGTTTTTCTTTTGGGATTTATGCCATCATTTTTTGAATAAGTTTTTTTCTTTAACCATTCGCCTGTTTGCTCCAATTTATATTCTATTTGAATTAATGAGCCTGTTACTCCACCAAGTAAAATTGAAATTAGAGGGATTACTGCATGAGATGTTTCTAAAAATGCTTCTACTCCAACCATAATTGTTATAAGACCTAATCCTATCAGGCTTATTTCTCTTATTCTCTCAGGGATTTTTGTACCTAGAAATACACCTAATGATCCTGTCATTATCATTACTGCTGCATTGATTAAAGTTCCAAAACCGGGGAATAGCATATTTTACCTATTATATAAATTGAATGATCATTATATTTTATTTATGTGAATTTTGTTAGAAATTCATTTATCTTTTTTTTGCTTATTACAGGGACAGTAGCGTCTCTTTCCGGATAACCAACTGCAATAATGAGGTAAGCAGATTCATTAGAAGGTCGATTTAAAATTTTGTTTAAAAATTTCATTGGACTAGGTGTGTGAGTTAAAGTTACTAGTCCTGCAAAATGTAAAGCTGTGATTAAGAATCCTGTTGCAATACCAACTGATTCAGAAACATAATAGTTTTTTATTTTTTCAGATTTTTTATTTACCGAATATCTTTCAGCAAATACAATAATTAAATATGGAGCTTTTTCAAGATGCGGTTTGTTAGCATCTGTGCCTATATGCTTTAGAGCATTTAACCATTCTTTTGGAGCTCTTTTTGTATAAAATGCTTGTTCTTCTTTTTCAGCAGCATTTCTAATGGATTTTTTAATTTTTTTATTACTGACTATAACAAAATGCCAAGGTTGCTGATTCGCCCCACTCGGAGCTCTACCCGCTGCTTTAATTGCATTTTCTAATACTTCTATAGGAATTTCTTTTGATGAAAAGTCTCTTATTGTTCTTCTTGTTTTCATTTTATTGAAAAAATCTTTTGAAGTATCAATCATTTCTTTTTGTTTCAGATTTATTAAATGTATATAAGCTTGGGATTTTTTGTTCATATTATTTAATTTTTTATTTTTGGCAGAATTAATCTCGAAGGATAATTTTTATCATGGTATATTTTTTGTGTAGCTATTTTAAACTCACAATCATCCCAGAAATCATTTCCAGTATTGTGATTTCTGTCATGATTTGGGAAATCTGAACTAGCGATATATATTCTTAACTTTTGGCCTTCCAGTACATTTATGCCCAAAGGCCGCAACTTAATTGTATATTCTATGGGGTTTGTATTAGGAATTAAATCATAATTTTCATAACTATTTCTGTATTTTGCTCTTAGGATTTCGTAACATAAATTTACTGGCATATCATCTTCATAAACTATTGCGAGTTTTACTACCCAATCTGTATCTTTTGCATCAGATGAAGCCCAAAGTTTAACATTAGGATAACCAATGAATTTAGTTACTGATGTGAATTTTTCAGTTTCATATAAAAGTATGTCATCCCTATTATGATTTGGACGTTGATCCATGGGTACTGTTTGAGAGTTTTGTAACATAAGGCTCATAACAGGATCTCTTGGATCATATTTATATATATCTGGAGGTTCTTGGTTTGGTAATTTGTTATTTAAAATACCATTTGAATTTTTAACATTAGCATCTCCGTTAGAATGCAGGTAATATATTTCATTTTCTGAATTTTTAGGAGGCCATTCAGAATAATATTCCCATTTGTTATTTCCTAATATAAATAATTTAACTCTTTTATTTTCAGGGAAGATTAATTCTGTGTCTTTAAACTGATGATCGTACCATTTTATTATTAAATCCGAATAAGCTTCATCTGCTTCTTTACCGTAATTGACAGGACCAATATTGCCTTTTAAATTTCCATTGTCATGACCCCATGGACCTATAATTAATTTATGGTAATTTTTGATCTGATTTTCTTGTTTATCTAAACCGATGAATGTATCT
>CAZMBU010000081.1:0-4829 GCA_964564565.1 uncultured Dehalococcoidia bacterium
ATTATCTAATTGTTTAAAATACTTGATATCAAAATTAGAATTGTCATTTGATTTAGTTGAGAGTGTTTGAGTTATTGCATGTTCTTTAAGTATATTTGTTATTATTTCAGGTTCTTTTAATTCGGTTTTGGTAGTTTTAATAGAATTAATTGTTTCTTTTGATTCTCTTATTATTGGTTGGTTATCTGTAAGCTTGATACCTCCAGAGAGTCCAGAATTATTTATATTGATAATAAGAAGAGAAATTAAACCAGTTGAGATTCCAAGAATCCATATCATTAATGCATAATAAGTAACAGAAATTTTAGGTAATACTTTTGATAGGCCCCAATAAGTTATTGGCCCGCCTGATGCTGCAGTAAAAAGTAAGGTTGCGGCAGGTGCAACTCCCATGCCAAGTAATAGTAAGGCAACAACTAACGGTATTTCAAATAAGAGTGGCACATTAATTAAAACTCCAATAGTGCTCGCAATAAGTATACCTTTTAAATTATTGCCTAAATAATCATCTATAATACCAGGAGATAAGAATTGTATTACTAACCCTGCTGCAAACCCCGCGATAATCATTATTGGGCCTAATTTAATTACATTGGAAAAAGTAATTTTTCCAAAATCAATCAACCCTTCTTTCATAGAATTTTTAAAACTTGTATTATCTTCTATTTTTATTGATTTGATTTCTTCTGTTTTTTCATTTTTTAATTTCCACCCAAAAGTTAAGCGTGCAATTATAGGACCAAACAAAAATACACTAATTGCTCCTGTTATAATTCTGTTCCATCCTAAATCAGGTGTGAAAATAGTGAAAATCATAATGATTGATAGGAAGTTTAGAGTAGATGAACCTTGAGTTAATGCTATAACTGATTCAAGAGAGGATCCTTTATTTTTCAAGGAATTTACCACAGGAACTATACAAGCAGAACAAAGATTTAGAGCTGGTCCTAGTATATATCCTCTGAATATACCTTTTAGTCCTGGAGAAAATAGCATGGTTTGATTTTTTCTAGGAAAAATAAAAGCTTCTACTATTCCAGATATAGCGAAAGCAAAAATCATTCCTAAAAGAACTAATTCCATATATTCAAAAGAAAATGTTAGCCATCTTGAAATTATAGAGGCCTCAGGATCTCCACCCAGGCAAAATCCTTGAAAACATTCTCCTTTTCTGGATGCGGAAGCGAACAGCTCTTCTTTTATTGTCCCTAGTTTTTGAACCCTATTTAAATAGAAAAACAAGGGAGTAGAAAGTAAAACAAGTATTATTCCTACTATTCTTTTTTTATGTGTATTATTATTAAAATCTATAAATTGCATTAATTGTTATGTTATTGAGATAGTTTTTTGAATGTATGACAATATCATAATTAAATTTGTTAAATTATAATACTTTAATTGATTAAAAGAGAATAAATTCTTGTGTATAAAAAATACAAAATATTGTTTGCTAATATAATTGTTTTGTCAGTTGTATTAATTATAATTTTGATTGGATATTTCATTAATCCAAAATTAGATTTTTTTAGTTTTAATAAAGGAAATTCTGTTATTAATGATATTAGTTCTTATTGTCTGAAATTAAAAAATAGTTCAAATAAATATATAGGATCTAATCAGAAATTATTATGGCAAGCCAAGTTAAATAATGCTAAGGATGAATATAATATATGGTTTGCCAAATTAGGTTTGGCAAAAGCAGAAATGAATTTAGGTGGTTTTGATGAAGCTGTAAGTATTATTGAAGAAATTTTAAACAGTGGAAATTTTCAAAATTTACCCGACACATCTAAAGTTATGACTTATAATTCAGCAGCTTTGATATATATCAAAGCTGCTGAATTTGAAAACTGTGTAATTCCTGGCGGGTCAATAGTATGTCAATTACCTACAGATAATAATTATAAACAGAGTTATAAAGATTATTCTTATAAGGCTATTGATGTAATAAATGAATGGTTAATTATTGATTCAGAGAATTTGAAAGCAAAGTGGTTATTAAATATTGCTTATATGTCAATTGGAGAATATCCCGAAAGTATTAATAAAGATTTGCTTATTGATGTTCCCGGACAAAATTTATCATCTACAGAGAAAGAATTCATTGATGTATCTATAGAAAGAGGTATTTATAATGTAGATTTGGCAGGCGGAGTTATTTTTGATGATTTTAATAATGATGGTTATCCAGATTTAATTACTTCAACATGGGATCCTTGTTCTTCAATGAAATTTTATTTCAATAATGGAGTCAAAGGATTTAAAGATATGACTGAAGAATCAAATCTATTTACCCAGTTAGGGGGATTAAATATTATTACTACTGATTATAACAATGATGGTTATCTTGATATTTACGTTTTACGCGGCGGATGGTTAATGGAAGAAGGTGAAATGATTAATAGCCTTTTAAAAAATAATGGAGATATGACTTTCACAGATGTAACTGAAGATGTAAAACTGTCAGATTTTGCTTATCCAACTCAGTCAGCTGCCTGGGGAGATTATGATAATGATGGGGATCTAGATTTATTTATATGTAATGAGTCATATATAGATGAAAATGGGAATATTGTTTACCCTAGTCAATTGTTTAGAAATGATAATAATAAATTTTTTGATGTTTCTTCAGTGGCATCTATACAAAATGGCGGATATTGCAAATCATCTGATTGGGGTGATTATAACAATGATGGATTGATTGATATATTTATATCTAATTTTGGTGGTGAAAATAGGTTATATAAAAATTTGGGTAATGGATTATTTAAAGATGTAGCAAAAGAAGCTGGAGTCATTGATCCTTTTTATAGTTTTACGTCGTGGTTTTGGGATTATGACAATGATGATGATTTAGATATTTTTTCTTCAGGATATGAATATGGCATTACAAAATCCATTGAAAGTTTTATGGGTAAAATTGATTCAAATTATTCTTTGAAATTATATGAAAATAATGGAGCGGGATTATATACGGATAGAACAAAAGATTCAGGATTATTTAAAGTTCATTCAACTATGGGAGCAAATTTTGCTGATGTAAATAATGACGGATATGATGACTTATATTTAGGTACAGGTTATCCTGCTATTGATTCACTTGTTCCTAATGCGTTTTATATTAATAATCAAGGTTTGAGTTTTATTGATGAAACACATATCTATGGTCTTGGACATATTCAAAAAGGGCATGGAGTGGCGTTTGCAGATTATGATTTAGATGGAGATTTAGATATTTTTGAACAAATGGGGGGTTTTTATTTATCTGATGGCTTTACGAATATACTTTATGAAAATTCTAATAACATAAATAATTGGATAGGGGTCAAATTAATAGGATCTGAGTCTAATAAGATTGCTTTTGGGGCTAAGATAAATTTAGTTTGTAATAATAAAAATTATAATAGTGTTGTAGAACCCGGAGGGAGTTTTGGTTCATCTTCATTAATAAAAGTTATGGGAATACAAGATTGTAAAAACATTGATAAACTATACATAACTTGGCCTAAAGATAAAAGTATTCAAGAAATAAATAATATTTCTGTGAATCAGTATATATTGGTCAAAGAAACAGAAATAGATTATAAAAAAATTAAATTTAAAGTGGGTAATAAAATTGAATGAAGTAAGTACATATGAAATGATTTCAAATGAAAATTGGGCTCCAACACCGTTATTAAAAGCTAATATAATTAGTGATCATTGTAAATCAGAAATATGGCTTAAAAGAGAAGATTGTACACCCGTAAAATCTTTTAAATTAAGAGGGGCATTAAGTGTTTTGTCAGACTTAGTTAATCAAGGTGGAAAGATAAATAAAATTGTGGCAGCATCAGCAGGGAATTATGGTCTTGCTATTGCAGAAGCATGTAAAAGAAATAATATTCCTTGTGTAATTTATGTTCCTGAAAATGCTAATAAATCTAAAGTGGAAAGGATCAAACTTACAGGATCTGAAGTTGTTAAAATCGGGAGTGATTTTGATGATGCTAAACTTCATGGTAAAAAGTATGCAGAAGATACTGGAGATATATTTTTAGAAGATGGTGATTTGGATGGAATGCATGTTGGAGCAGGAACAATAGGTACAGAAATAATTAATAGTGGCATTGATTTTGATTACATATTTGTTCCAATTGGAAATGGATCATTAATATCAGGCATAGGAAAAGCTTTTAAAGATTCAAAATCTAAAGCTCAGATTATTGGATTAATTCCCTCAGCATCACCTTGTATGTATCTTGCTTTGAATGGAGAAAATTATGAGAATCAGACTGCAGATACTATTGCTGACGGATTGTCTGTCAGAATTCCTGTAATGGCTTCTGTTAACAGAGTTAAAGCAATAGTAGATGATGTTTTAATGGTTGATGAGAAATTATTGATGAAAGCTATGAAATCTTTTATAGATTATGAAAATTTATTAGTAGAGCCTTCTTCTGCAATTACTTTGGCAGGGTTAAGCGAGTATAAGGGAAAATTCCCTGAAAATTCAAAAATTTGCTTTATCATTACTGGCGGTTTAGTTGACCCTTCTATGGTAGATTCTGTTATGAATTCAGAGGGGGTAATATGAATAAATCTTGGATATTGCATAAAAGACCATCTGGATATCCAAAATCTGAAGATTTTAGATTGGTGGAATCAGAACTACCCGAATTATTAGAAGGAGAAATTTTGATTGAATCTAAATTTTTATCACTTGATCCATATATGCGTGGAAGAATGAATGATACTAAATCTTACGCCCCTTCGGTGAAATTGGGGGGTGTTATGACTGGAGAAGCAGTATGTAAAGTGATCAAATCTAGAAATAGAAAAATAAAAGA
>CAZMBU010000082.1:0-4786 GCA_964564565.1 uncultured Dehalococcoidia bacterium
ATCTCATCATTCGATGTAGTATTAAATGATCCTATCCCTGGTAAAGGTATTATTTTAACTGAAATGTCTAAATTTTGGTTTTCAAAACTTTCTGATGTCGTTAATAATCATTTTGATAGAAACCCAACAACAAATGATGTAAAAGGAATATCCGAAGACGAATTATCTAGAGGAATAATAGCAAATAAAGCAAAGAGAATTGATATAGAGTGCGTTGTTAGAGGATATCTTGCAGGCAGTGGATTGAAAGAATACCAATCAAATCAAACTGTTTGTGGAATAAAACTTCCATCAGGATTAGTTAACAGTTCGAAACTAAATGAACCTATATTTACTCCCTCTACAAAAGCAGAAGTTGGGCATGATGAAAATATTACATTTGAACAAATGTGTGATTTGGTTGGTGTTGATTTATCAGAAAAATTAAAAGACATTTCTTTAAATTTATATAATACGGCCAGTGAATATGCGCTTACAAAAAACATAATTATTGCTGATACTAAGTTTGAATTTGGCTTTATAAATAATGAAATAACATTGATTGACGAAGTACTCACTCCTGACTCAAGCAGATTCTGGGATGTTAATGATTATACACCTGGAAAATCACAAGATAGTTATGATAAACAAATTGTAAGAGATTGGCTTGAGACAACAGACTGGGACAAGGAACCTCCATCACCCAATCTACCTAAAGAAATAATTGAAAAAACATACATAAGATACAAAGAAGCTTTAGAAACATTAATCAATTAATGGAAATTAAATTTGAACAAAAATACAAAAAAATATAAAAAGAATATCCAAAAGCGGATAAATCGAGAAAAAAAACAAAAAACAAAAAAATTGAGAAAATATTTAGCTTTTTCGAGTATTGGCGCAATTGGTCTTTTATTTATTTTAGGATTAGTGCTTCCAGGGTTACCTTTACAATTTTGGAACAATGATATCCCTGATGGAGATTGGGAATATGTGAGTAATATGGGATGGGGAATTTTGCCAAATATTGATGTTCCTCATGATCCATACACAAGTAACCCAGCTACATCTGGGCCCTTTTTAGACGAAAAATGGGGTTGCCCTGTAAGATGGGGTTATCATGATGATGTATTCGCAGACGAATGTACATTAAGCAATCTTGCCAGAGGTGGAATAATGATTCATTATAAAAGTGGCGCTCCACAAGAAGTTGTAGAACAACTCAAAAATGCATTTGTAGGTTCAAATATGTCGGAAGTAACAATTGCCCCATACAATGATATGGATAATTTAATTACACTTACTGCTTGGAATTATATAGACAGATTAGATGAATTTGACAGTGATAGAATTTGGAAATTTATTGATATGTTTTTAAATAATCCAACTTTATCTCCATTTTATGCTAAGAAAGGTCATTTAGATTAAACTATGAATAAATTTTCCGTAAAAATTCAAATAACTCCCAAAAAATCTGTAAATGATCCTCGAGGTACACAAGTATTAAATAGCTTAAAAAATCTTGGGTATAATCAAGTTGAAAATGTATCAGTTGGAAAATACATAGAATTAATCATTAATGCAAAAAATGAAAATGAATGTGAAAGAAAAATCAATAAAGCTTGTGAACAATTTCTAGCTAATCCTTTGATAGAAGAATACACAATAAAAATTAAAAGTTTATAAATTAATGTTAGCTCACGAATTAGAGAAACAAATATCTAAAGTTAACAGAATAAAATTTGGCAATTTACCAACCCCTCTACACGAATGCCCTACTCTTTCAAAAACTTTAAATATCAAAGAGCTATTTATTAAAAGAGAAGATTTAACTGGATTGGCATTTGGGGGAAATAAAGTACGCCATTTAGAATTTAGATTCGGATACATAAAAAAACACAATTTTGACATTATTGTAAATGCCAATATGGGAGTTTCAAATAATGCTAGATTATGGGCAGCTGCCGCTAATATAAATAATATAAAACTTGTGAATCTTATGAGTAAAGAATTAAAAACTGAGATGCAAGGAAATCACTTACTCAATCATCTAATGAATATAAAAATTATTTACTCAGATACAACAAATGAACAAATCTTACATCAGGAAGCAATAACTTATGGTAACAAACTAAAAAAACAAGGTTATAAACCGTATATTACTGTTGCCGAAGAATATAACGAAATAGCTGCCGTAATATCTTACCTAAATACAGCTTTGGAATTAAATAACCAATTTCAAAAATTAGGGTTGAAAAAAATTCATATCTTCCAAGCCTCTGGATCATCATATCTTGGGTTAGCATTAGCAAAAAAGATTCTTAACTTCTCACATTGGAAAATAACTGGTATTGGGCCAAGATTACAACCAAGAATGAGGAACATAAGAGAAATAACTAATAAAGCTTTAAATTATTTAAACAAAAAATCTAATAACAAATTAACATTGGATTACCTGGATTATAAAGATTTAAATTGGGATTTATCTTTTTATGGACATGGTTACGGAATTCAGACCAAAAAAAGTATTGATGCAATTAAACTTTTAGCAGAAAAAGAAGCTATTTTTCTTGATCCAATCTATACAGGAAAAGCAATGTCTGGATTAATAGAATATGCAAAATCGAACAAAATAGATAAAGATAACAGTGTAGTTTTCATTCATAGCGGGGGAACACCTAATTTATTTACATATTCTAATGAATTATTAGCTACTAACTAATTGTTCCTTTAGTAGACGGGATGGAATCTTTGCGAGGATCAATCAATAACGCTTTTTTTAATGATATTCCTAAAGATTTAAATAATGCTTCTGAGATATGATGATTATTCACACCTTCTAATATAGTAGCAAATATATTACATTTTGATTCTCTGCTTAACGTTTCAAGGAAATGAGAAATTAAAGATCCACTAAGTTCTCCTAAATCAGAATCACCTATAAATCCACTTAATTTAAAATAACCCCTGCCGCCAAAATCAATTACTGTTCTAACCAAAGTTTCATCAAGAGGTACGTAAGAATGGCTGGTGCGAGTGATACTTTTACCATCTCCTATACATTTTGAAAATGATTGACCTAATATAATTGCAGTATCTTCGACTATATGGTGCCAACCTAAATCATGGTCCCCTTTTATTACATTAATATTTATATCTAATAATCCATGTTTTGATAATTGAGCCAGCATATGATTAAACATTTCATTTCCTGTATTAATATCAGAAGTTCCTTTTCCATCAAGGTTCAAATAAACTTCTATAACTGTTTCATTAGTATCTCTTTTGTTTTTTATTTCTCTATTTAGCATTTTCTAAATTATTAACTCTTTAAAACTTTTTGTAATTTTGTATAAAAATATTGATTATCATCAGGAGATCCTATAGAAACTCTGAAGCATTTTTCCAAACCTTTAGTTGCAAACAATCTGACAAATACTCCTTCACTTAACAATCCATCATTAACTAATTGCAAATTATGATTATCTAATTTACATAATAAAAAATTAGCTTTTGAAGGATAAACTTTAACTGACATAATTTGACCTAAAGATTTAATTAATTTTTCTCTTTCATCTATTATTTCATCAACTTTATGCATTAATTTATCAACATATTTAAGAGAAGTAATTAAAGATTCTTCAGCCACAGTGCTAACATTATAAGGATTTTTAACTCCCATAACTAATTTTGCTAAATCTTTTGACATCAAACCATACCCTACCCTCAATCCAGCAAGGCCTGCCCATTTACTCATTGAACGTATAACTACTAAATTATTATACTTCTCAACTAAATGCGCATAAGTTGATTTAGAAAATTCAAAATACGCTTCATCTACAACTAATATTTTATTTAAGCTTAATAAAAACTCAATATCTTCTAAAGTACTCTCATTACCAGTTGGATTATTTGGTGAAGCCAGAAAGATTATTTTAGTTTTATCAGAAACTTTTTCGCTTATAGCTTCATAATCTAATTCAAATTCAATATTCCTGGGTACAGGTACAATTTTAGCTCCGGCTAAACCCGCGCGAACTGCATACATACCAAAAGTAGGAGTAAAGTCTAAAACTTCATCTCCAGGTGTTACAAAAATCCTAAAAAAGAGATCTATTAATTCATCACTACCCGAACTAACTACAATATTATCGATACTTAAACCAGTATATTCAGACAATGATTCTCTTGATCTAATTAATTCTGGATCAGGATATGTATTTATTGGAATATTAATCAGGTTATCTATAACTTCAGGAACAGGACCAAAAGGGTTTTCATTACCGTTTAATTTAACAATTTTTTCCGAATTAATTGAATGCTTCTTTATTAAAGTCTCATTAGATGGCATAGCATCATATATCTTGAATCCTTTAATAACAGGGTTCATTAATTTTTCTATATCACTATAATTCATCTATTCAGCCTGCTTTTTTATTCTTTCTAACGCAGAATTTGAATGGCCATCCATAAATTCTGCCTTACCTATTATACTTGCTAATTTTGATAATTCTATTGATTCTTGTTTGTCTATATTAACATAAGGAACGTGTTTCATGAATGTATTTATACCCACTCCAGAACTAAATTTAGCAGTTCCACCTGTGGGCATAGTATGGCTGGGACCTGCAATATAATCACCAAGTACATGATGTGAATAATGGCCTAAAAATATTATTCCAACATTTTTTAACAGAGATAAAAGTTCATCATTATTATTTGTCATTATACTGACATGCTCAGGGGCAAAAGTATTAACCAGTTCAGCACTATCATTTATATTCTCAATTAATATTATTACCAGTAA
>CAZMBU010000083.1:0-4718 GCA_964564565.1 uncultured Dehalococcoidia bacterium
TAATTTAGAATCTTCAGATGATTCAATCAATTTAAGTAAAATAGGAATTTTTATACTAGATGCGGTAGGAAATATCAAATCATCGTTGATTCCAAAATACCAACCTGTACTTAAATCTTTTATTGATACTCCAGCTACGCCATTAAAATTTTCTACATAATTATTTATAGATTTAACAAGTTTGTTTAAATATAAGTTTTCATTATTATCTGATTTCATAAAATTTCCGATGGTTTATAATATTATTGATTATAATATGAGAGAGTATAGAGTATATATGGCAAAAATTGATGCTAAATTATTAAAAAACGGATTAGATTGGAAAGAATATCTTTCATCAATGACTGAAAATCAAGGAAATTTTTCTAAACAAATTGAAATTGTGAAATCAAAAAAAGATTTATACAATCCAATGAAAAAATTAGAATCTAAATTACAAAATAAAAATTTTATTATATTAACTGAAGATTTCTGTCCTGATTCATTATTTAATATACCAATATTTATTATCATTTCTGAATTAATTTCAGATTTGTCACTAAAGATATATAGAAGATCTGAAAATCAGTATTTGAATACAATTTGCAATAATTTAGACTTAATGAAGATCCCTGCCCTTCTTATTACTGACAAAACCCTAAAAATTTTATACAAATGGGAAGAGAAACCTCAAAAAGCTTATAAAATTCAAACAGATTTATTAGAAAAAAACAAATCACTTAATATAAGTAGTAATGATTCAACTTTAACGCTAAAAGAACTGATGATTAATTCATTAGAAAATGAATATAGTAAATCTTTATGGAATGAAACAATTTCAGAAATAAATAATATTACAAAAATTAATTAGAAGTTTCTCTGACTTCTGGCTCAACTACTAATCCTCTACCAAGGTCATACAAATCCCAAGGCTGAAAACTTTCTACAAATTCTCGGGCATGATCTAATGAATCAAGTCCTTTAATTGCTCTGCCAGGATCATATCCAAAAGTTTTTGCCCAAGCATCAAAACCATTCTTAGTTTCACGCACACCTCCAATCTCCTCTCTGTTTTCGCCATCACTTAAAATAAGTTTTATTCCTTTTGCCCATTTTTCCCAAAACAATTGCAAACAAATGCCTCACATTGAAAATATTTAGTAATTACTTATAATAATATAATCCTACCATTTAAATTTAAAGGTTATTTTATGTCGATTAAAGAAATTATCACTTATCCAATAAAAGATTTGCTAGGTGCATTAAGAAAAAGAATTATTTCTGTTGAAGAGTTAACTAATATTCATATCAATCAAATCAATTCTGTAAATTCATCTTTGAACGCTGTTGTACAAAATTCATTTGACTCAGCACTTAAAACAGCGAAGTTTATGGATAATAATTTTAATGATAATAATACAAAACCTTTATTTGGATTACCTTTCACACTTAAAGATTCAATCGATACTAAAGGTATTATTAGTACGTGGGGCACGGAGGGAAGAACTAATTTTATACCTAAGCATAATGCTACCGTTGCTGAAAGACTTATAAATGCTGGTGGAATTTTAATGGGTAAAACAAATACACCTGAATTTACAATGGGTGGAGAAACTGACAATGTTCCATATGGAAGAACAAATAATCCTTATAATATTGAATTCACAACAGGAGGAAGCAGCGGGGGAGCAGCAGCAATTATCAGTGCTTGTGGTTCTGTGTTTGATCTAGGAACTGATACAGGAGGTAGTATCAGAATGCCAGCACATCATTGTGGTATTACAGGGCTTAAACCAACTTTTGGGAGAGTTCCTAGAACAGGGCATGCAATTTCATTTGATGCTGGACCAGGAGATTTATTAACATCTATTGGTCCATTAGCTAGATTTGTAGATGATTTAATCCCACTAACAAATATTATTTCTGGACCTGATAATGTTGATCCAACAATAGTTATATCGCCATTAAGAGATCCAGGTACAATTTCAACACAAGATTTAAGAATAGGCTACTACCATTCTACTGAATCAATTTCTTCCGATAATGATACAAAAAACGTTATTAATGATGTATGTAAAAAATTAGATCCGATTGTTAGATCTATAAATGAAATAGATACAACTATAATAGCAAAAGGAGATTCTGTTGCCGGGAATATCGCTAATTATGACAAAAGAAATTATCTAAAACAACTTCTTGAAAGATCAAATACAAAAATTCCACATAGATGGACTAAAGCAAGGTTTGATATTGCTCAAGAATATAATAATAAAAGTGCAATTGATTTATCAGAATTAGTACAAGAAATTGCTATGTATCAAAGTGAAACATTATCATACTTTGATAATTATGATGTATTAATAGCACCTGTTCTTCATAAAGCAGGATTTAAACATGGGGAAATCATGGATACATCTAATAAAGAATGGAATTATGTAACTAAAGGTACATTTTTACGAGCATATAATGTTACTGGATGGCCTATATTAACATTAAGATGCGGAACGAATTCAGAAGGTTATCCAATCGGATTACAAATAATAGCAGCTCCATGGAAAGATGAAATAGCATTAAAGATTGGCCAGGTTTTAGAAAAAGAACTTGGTGGATGGATTCCACCAAAAAATATGTTTAATTGATATTATATTATAAAGGAATCCCCAAACCTTCAATAAATTCAGCATTAGGGATTTTAGCTAATGAATTTATATCAATTTTAATTTTTTGTGATCTACTACCGCCACCTAAAATAATATAATCCAAATTTTCAATATTTTTATCCATATAAATATTTATATGTGATGGTAAAGCTATTGGAGTTACACCCCCAATTATCATTCCTGTAACTTCTACAGTTTGTTCTGCAGAAGCAAAAGAAAGTCTTCTAACTCCCATTAATTTTCTAACAGTTTTATTTACATCTAATTTATATTCTGCGGTAACAAGGCAGGCACTATAAATTATAGGATCTTTTTTAGAAGCAATTATTATTGTATTTCCCGAATTTGATTTAGGAATATTATAATAATTGCAAAAATCCTCCGTATCTGCCAGTTCAGGGTCACAAGGCATTATTTCATATTTAATTCCAATATCATTTAAGAATTTTTCAATTTTATTTTCAATCACAATATATAAATATCAGAATTATAATAATTAATTTTCAACAGTTTGAGAATCTATCGATTCCATATCCTGAGAAGTAATTGCTTTTTTATTAAAAGAATCAGGAGCAATAATTCCTCCTGATAAAACCATTGACATAGCATCCTGAACACTTAAATCAGTATCATTTACCTCACTATAAGGGACCATTACCACAAAACCCGAATTAGGAGTCGGTGCTGTTGGAATATAAATAGTTGCCATTTTTTGAGATTTAGAAACTTGGATGATGGAAGTTAAAAAACCAAGGCACCACATACCTTTTCTTGGATGTTCTATCATTACAACACGTTTAAATCCAGTAGATTCATTATCTTTATTACCTGCCAATGATTCAATAAGTCTACGTGCAGAAGAATATAATGATCCTACTACAGGCATTCTCATCACAAAATTTTGAATAGCATCACCAAGTCTTTGCCCAAAATATCGTGTACTAAGTAATCCAACAATATATACAACAAATAATAAAACTAATGCTCCTAACCCATATATTCTTTTACCTCCAAAAAACAATGAGATGTAAGGAGCTAAAACACCGTCTATAATATCAACTAAAAATTTGGCAAACATATAAGTTAAAACAAAAGGAATCATAATTAAAAATCCAGCCAATATCATTTTTGATATATGTTGGTAAGTTAGATTACCTGCAAAAACCCAATTAGATTTGCGACTAATTGGTAATACAGTATTTAAAGTGGATGCAATAAAAAGCGTATATATATTAATGGTTATATGTTTTATGTTAGAAAACCATCGTTTAATCATAGTTAAATTCCATTGTTGATGTGTTAGTTAACCCCATAGATATATTCCAAATTTTATCTTGTAAGTCTATATCATATGAATAATCTGAAGATTTCACAATATCACCTTCTGAAAAAAATATTCCTGACAATTTATCTCGATGACATTTTTCTATAACCTCAAAAAGTTCTTTTGCGCTTTGATTTGCATTTCTTCCTACTAGTTTTAAACCCCAATTTAAAAATGATAACCAACCATTATTAGACAATAAATTAGTAGCCACAATTCCAGGATGAGCTGCATTAACTAAAATCCCGTCGTGTTTATATGTTTTTGATAATTTATATGTTAAACATAAATTTGCTAATTTGGTTTCACTATATCTTTGCATTTTTGAAAGTTTGTATATTTCAACAGGATCATAGTTTTCAAGATTTCCTTTCCCTCTATAATGTGCAGAAGAATTAATATTTAATATCAAAGCATATTCTTCGAAAGAGTTATTTTTATGTAATTGAGTAGAAATTAAAAATGGTGCAATATGGTTAATAGCAAAAGATAATTCAATACCCTGTTTGGAAATTCTATTATTAATTGGAAAAATCCCTGCATTATTCACTAAATTTTTAATCTTAATTGATTTACGATTTATATAATTTGTTAATTTAATTATTTCTATTTGATCAGACAATTCACATAGAGCATAAGAAATTCTTAGTGAAGGATAATCAGAAATCAAATCTTTAATAATTCCTTTTGCTTTAATTTCATTTCTGGCAGTAAAAAGAATATTCTGATTATCGTTAGCCAAGTATTCTAACATT
>CAZMBU010000084.1:0-4662 GCA_964564565.1 uncultured Dehalococcoidia bacterium
TATTGAATAATACAAATTTCATGTTTTCACTCTCTTTAGATTTTTTCTAATAAGATTGTGGAGCGGAAGACGAGATTCGAACTCGCGACCTTCTCCTTGGCAAGGAGATGCTCTACCACTGAGCCACTTCCGCATTATAATTTTGTGCCGAGGGGCAGGATCGAACTGCCGACACCAGCATTTTCAGTGCTGTGCTCTACCACTGAGCTACCTCGGCGGTTGCATTATTCTACCAAATTTAATCTTTTTGGTATATATAATTCATGGGCCCGGCAGGGATCGAACCTACGACCAATCGGTTATGAGCCGACCGCTCTACCACTGAGCTACGGGCCCTGAGAAAAAATTGTAATAAAATTATTGATGTATATCAACTGATTCATAGTTTAATCAATGAATTTATTATCTCTATTGGTATAATAATTAATATTCATCAAAGGTAATGATTTAATGACTATATCAAATAAAATGAAAAATTTTCTTGAACAAGGATCTTGGATAAGAAGAATGTTTGAGGATGGAATAGAATTAAAAAAGAAGTATGGGGCAGAAAATGTTTATGACCTATCCTTGGGAAACCCAATCTTTTCTCCGCCAGATGAATTATATGATGAATTAAGAAAACTTATTGATATTCCTGATAAATCTGCACATAGATATATGCCAAATGCCGGACTTGATCAGACAAGATCTAAAGTTGCTGATTTTTTAACAAAAACTACAAATCATCATTTTGAACTATCTAATGTTTTGATGACCGGAGGAGCAGGAGGTGCCCTAAATGTTATTTTAAAAGCAATTTTGGATCCTGAGGATGAAGTTATAATGTTTACACCTTTTTTTCCTGAATATTTTTTTTATACAGATAATCATGCAGGTATTTCTCAAATTGTAGATTCTGATGATAAATTCATCCCGGACCTAGATTCGTTTAATAAAAAAATTAATAATAAAACGAAAGCCGTAATAATCAATTCTCCAAATAATCCTTCAGGTGTTGTTTATAGCGAAAAATTTCTTATAAAAATGTCTGAAATTTTAAATAGTTATGAAAAAAAATTTAACAGAGAAATATTTGTCATAAGTGACGAGCCTTATAGAAGAATTGTTTTTGATGGTTTAGATTGTCCTAACATTTTGGATTATTATAAAAATACTATAGTTGCGAGCTCCTTTTCAAAAGATCTTGCTATTCCAGGGGAAAGGATAGGATATGTTGCTTTAAGTCCGAAAATTAATAACCAGAATTTATTAATGGATGGCATAGTTTTTGCGAATAGAGTATTAGGTTTTGTAAATGCACCGGCATTTATGCAAAGAGCTGTTTCAAATATTTTATTCAGCTCAGTTGATGTTGAAGAATATTTGATAAGAAGAAATTATTTGTGTGATGAACTTGAAAAACTTGGTTATGAGTTTGAAAAACCACAAGGAGCGTTTTATCTGTTTCCGAAAAGTCCTATTGAGGATGATGTGAAATTTACAAATTTACTAAAAGAAAATAAAGTTCTTGTTGTTCCGGGATCAGGGTTTGGGAAAAAAGGTTATTTCAGAATTTCATTTTGTGTGGATTGGCCCAGTATTGAAGGTTCTATTGAAGGCTTTAAGAAAACCATAGAATTAATTAAATAAATCTTTTGGGGGATCTTTAAGTCCAAAACCTGTAATAGGTAATAAAACATCATCATCAGGTAGAATATTTTTTTGTTTAATTAACTTTTCAAGACCTGAAAAAATTGCAGCAGATGTTATTTCTGCAAAAATACCATCTTTTTTTGCAAGTTCTTTCTGCCAGTCTAATATGCTTTGATCACTTACTTCAATTCCCTGACCATTTGTCTTTTTTACTACGTCTGCAGATTGATATTTTCTTGGAGGATTTAATATGGCTATCCCATTTGCCAGTGTTGGTTTTGCCTGTTCAGGAGACCAGTTATTATTTGAGAAAATTTCAATAATAGGAGGTATAGATTCTGTTTGAATTGCGTGATGTTTTGGGATTTTTATATCAGGATTGATTTTCTTTCTTTCTTCATAAGCTTTATAAGAGCCTATTAAGAGTGATCCGTTACCTACAGGAAATAATATATGATCAGGCTGTTTATCATTGAAATGATTTATAACCTCATGTCCAAAAAATTTAGTACCCTCAATAAAATAAGGGCTAAGGTTATGTGAAGAATAAGGAATAGAATTTTCTTTACTATATTTTATGGCTGCTATGGCGGAATTATCCCTTGATCCTGGGATTTTATGGACAATACTTCCATATAGCTGAATTTGAGATACTTTATTTTTCGGTGCATCTTCAGGAACAAATATGTGGGATTTCATTTTTGAATAAGCACTATAAGCTGATATCGAAGCACCTGCATTTCCAGATGAATCTTCAACAATTTCATTTATTCCAAATTCATTAAGTGTAGAAATCATCATAGCTGAACCTCGATCTTTGAAAGAACCGGTGGGATTCATATATTCAAGTTTTGCATATATATTTTTTATTCCTAAATCATTTGAAAGAGTATTTAACCTTACGATAGGAGTATTTCCTTGCCCCAAACTCAATAAATTTGAAATGTTTTGCAATGGAATGAGTATTTCATGTGATGATTTGGGGTTTGTGTTTGTGTAAACTAAATCCAATGGCCCCTTACATTGTGGTTGTGGGCAAATTGAAATATGCGGGTTGGGTTTAATAGATTTTTTGCAATTTAAACAAACAAATTTATATTTCATAACAAAATAAAAAAATAATGAAATTCAAGTATAAATCATCAGAGGAAAGTTCAATAGCTTACTATGGATGGATAATTGCATTATACGGAAATTTCATTATTGGACTCTCTAGTCTTACTGGTATGCATGGTACTGGTTTTTTTCTCAAAGCTTTTGAAACTAAATATAATTGGAGCAGAACTTTAATATCTGGAGCTAGTGCATTTGCTAGAGCTGAGACAGCTTTGTTTGGACCTATTGAAGGTTATATACTTGATAGATTTGGAGCGAGAAAAGTAATGACAATCGGATTTGTTGTCAGTGCTTTTGGTTTTTATCTTTTATCATCAACTACAACAGTATTATCGCTTTATGTTTCTTATTTTTTTATGAGTTTTGGTACGGCAATTGCTGGATGGCTACCAATTATTACGTTAATGAATACTTGGTTTAATAAGAAAAAAACTTTTGCTATGGCAATGTCAATGAATGGAGTTCATATTGCTGGCTGGGGTGCAGCTTTTTTAGCATTTTCAATTCAAAATTATGGTATAAGACAGACAACATTTGTAATTTCATTAATATTTTTATGTTTTTCTCCATTGTCATATTTGATTGTAAGAGATAAAACAGTTAAGACTGCAAGTGCAATAATAAATAATGGCAAATCAGAAAGAAAAAGATTTTCTTTAAGAATTAATTTAAGTCCCAAAATTAAATATGGTTTAACACATAAACCTTTTTGGATGATTTCAATAGCTCACATGTCATCTACTGCATCGGTAGTAACTCTTGGAGTACATTTGCCTGCACATATCACGGATATAGGATATTCAACAGTGCAAGCAGGATATATAGTCATGATTTATTCAACTGTAGGTTTATTTTCCCAACTTATTGGTGGATATTTGGGAGACAGGTTAGTTAAAAAATATGTTTTAACCGCTTTTATAATAATTCAAAGTATTGGCTTGTTTATCCTTACATTTGTTAGAAATATTCTGGGAATAATAGTCTTTTCAATATTTTACGGTATTGCTTTCGGAGGCAGGAATCCTTTGTTTACATCTATAAGAGGGGATTATTTTGATAGAACAGTTTTTGCTACTTTCTTTGGATTGTCTGGATTGATTATTAATATAGGTACAGTAACAAGCCCTGTTTTAACAGGCTATCTTTTTGATACAAAAGGAGATTATTCAATAGCTTTTTTTATTTTAGGGATTATGGCTTTAATAGGAGCAGTATTATGTTTTTCTCTTCCTAAAAAAGATATGATCGATAATTAAGTGAGTTTGTTGAATTTATGAGTTTTAAAATATATTACGACCAAAGCAAAGAAAGTTCTCCAAGGTATTATGGTTGGATTCTTGCATTGTTTGGTAATTTGGTTATTGGATTAATGACAGTTTCTAATTTTCAGGGAACTGGGTTTTTCCTTAAAGCTTTTGAGCAACAAAAAGGATGGGGTAGAGCGGTTATTTCTGGAGCCAGTTCATTTGCCAGAGCTGAATCAGCATTACTTGGACCTATTGAAGGTTATCTGTTGGATAGATTTGGTGTGAGAAGAATTATGGTAATTGGCAATGTTGTAACCTTTGTTGGATTTCTTTTCATTGCATATACTGAACATTTATATCAGTTATATATTGGATACTTTTTTATAAGTTTTGGTTCAGCTTTAGCTGGATGGCTTCCTACTATGACGCTTATGAATTTATGGTTTGAAAAGAAAAAAACATTTGCAATGGCTTTTTCAATAACCGGAACACATATTGCTGGATGGGTTGCTCCATTTTTAGCTTATTCTTTATTAACATATGGTATAAGAAATACTGCTTTAGTTATTGCTGTTATAACCTTGATGTTTTCTCCACTGTCTTATTTGATAGTAAGAGATAATAAAATTGCATATGTATCTAAAGATCCGGAAGAAAAAAAACA
>CAZMBU010000085.1:0-4649 GCA_964564565.1 uncultured Dehalococcoidia bacterium
GGTTAGCCCCTCCAATCTTTGTTTGTTCGTTATTCTTTTCTATAGTTTTATCAGTTTTATCGCAATTTATCTTTTGGTCTATTATGCTGCCAATAATTTATCTGTTTGGATTATTTTCGATCACTTTTTATTTCATGATTAAATCAAATTCATTAAAAGATTTGCTATCTTGTATGATTCTATATTTGATATTTCCTATTATTCATATTTCTTGGGGTATCGGGTTTTTATATGGATTCTTTTACTGGAATATTAAAAAAATATATCAAAATAACTAAATTAAACTAGTTAATTATATTTTGTTATTGTGATTTGGTTGAATGATTTCTTGTTATAAACTAAAATTAATCAAAATTTAAAGAGGATTTAATAGTAAATCTACATTTAATTTGGAGGAAATATGGCTACTAAAACATCAAAATCTAGTGAAAGCACTACAAGAAAAAAGAATGTATTACTAGAAGTTAAAGATTTAACTACTCACTTTTTTACTCAAGATGGAGTAGTGAAAGCAGTAGATGGAATTTCTTACAATGTACATGAAGGAGAAGTTGTTGGAATAGTTGGAGAAAGTGGGTGTGGAAAGAGCGTTGGAGCTATGTCAGTAATGAAATTAATCCCTAGTCCACCTGGCAGAATAGTAAAAGGTGATGTGACTTTTGAAGGGGAAGATTTAGTGAATATGGAAGAACCCGAAATGCGAAAAATTAGAGGTAACAGAATAGCAATGGTTTTCCAGGAACCAATGACCTCATTAAACCCTGTTTTAACTATAGGTCGCCAATTAACTGAAACCCTTGAATTACATCAGGGTTTAACAGGAGAAACAGCTTTAAATAGGGCTGCTGAATTATTAGATAGAGTTGGTATTCCTGAAGCTCATCAAAGATTAAAAGATTATCCACATCAATTTAGTGGTGGAATGAGACAAAGAGTTATGATCGCTATAGCTCTTAGTTGTGATCCTAAATTAATAATAGCTGATGAACCAACAACAGCTTTGGATGTTACAATCCAGGCTCAAATATTAGAATTAATGCAAGGATTGGCAAAAGAATTAGGAACTGCGCTTATTATTATCACTCATAACTTAGGTGTAGTAGCAAGATATGCTGATAGAGTTATTGTAATGTATGCCGGTAAAATTATTGAAGAATCAACAGCTGAAGAGATATTTCATAATCCTATGCATGCATATACACGAGGCTTATTGGCTTCTGTTCCAAGACTTGACGCAACGGAGCATGTAAAATTACAGACAATTGAGGGACTACCACCAGATTTAGTAATGCCTCCTCCAGGATGCGGTTTTCAGCCAAGATGTCAGCAAAAACCCTGTAAATGTTCTGACACACCACCTGCAATTATCGAAGCAAAAAAAGGGCATTTTATAGTTGATTGTAAATGCTGTAGAAAATAAATTAATTAAAATTCTATAAAGAGGTTTTTCATGACAACCAAATCAAAAAGTAAAAAAAGTAAAGACATTTTAGTTAATGTTGAAAATTTAAAAATGTATTTTCCTGTTACTTCTGGAGTTATTCTTCAACGAACTGTAGGGCAAGTTAAAGCTGTAGATAATGTTACCTTTTTTATTAGAAAAGGTGAAACATTAGGTTTGGTCGGAGAAAGTGGTTGTGGTAAAACCACAACTGGTAGGGCAGTATTGCAGCTATATGAACCAACAGAAGGTAAAGTGCAATTTAAAGGTACAGAACTTACTGAATTAAATGCTTCAGATATGAGAGCTATGAGGAAAGAAGTACAGATTATATTTCAAGACCCATATGGTTCTTTAAATCCTAGGATGTCCGCAGGAGATATTATTGGTGAACCTTTAAGAGTGCATAAATTAGTTAACTCTAAACAAGAATATAGAGATAAAGTTGCAGAATTACTTTCAGTTGTTGGATTAAGTCCTTATATGGCTGATAGATATCCTCATGAATTTAGCGGAGGACAAAGGCAAAGAATAGGAATCGCAAGAGCTTTAGCTGTAAACCCAAGTTTTATCGTATGTGATGAACCAGTCTCAGCTTTAGATGTTTCTATCCAAGCTCAGGTTGTTAATCTATTAGAAGATTTACAAGAGCAATTTGGTTTAACATATTTATTTATTGCTCATGATCTTTCAGTTGTAAAACACATTAGTGATAGAATAGCAGTAATGTACCTTGGTCATATAGTAGAGATTGCTCCTGCAGATGAACTTTATTTTAATCCTATTCATGCTTATACTAGAGCATTGTTGTCAGCAATCCCTATTCCTGACCCAACCATAGAAAAAACAAGAGAACGAATTATCTTAGAAGGAGATGTTCCTAGCCCCTTAAATCCACCTCCTGGATGTGTGTTCAAACCTAGATGCACTAAAAAAGATAAATGTAAATGCGCAGAAACTACACCAATTTTAACTGAAGTAGAACCAGAGCATTGGGTTGCTAACTGCCCTTGCTGTATGGTCTGAATAAATCAGAAAGTAGTATCAATCACATAAAGATTGGAGCTGGGGGGATTCGAACCCCCTACCTCTTCAATGCCATTGAAGCGCTCTCCCAATTGAGCTACAGCCCCTTGTGTATATTTTAAAATATACTTTTGATTTTGAATTATACTATTATAAATAAAAAATTGTATTGTATTTATGTTAGCTGGAATTATTATTTGGACAAGTAATTTAATTAAAATGACTGAATTTTATACTAATGTGCTTAATGTACAACCAAGCAATATGTTAGATAATCATGTTTCATTTCATTTTGGTAAACTGAAATTTATTATTGGAACCCATGAGAAAATTAATGGTAAATCTAAAGATAAATATAGAATGATGATAAATTTTGAAGTTGATAATATATATAAATCATTTGATAGATTGAAATCATTTGATGTCAAAATAATTAGAGAACCATATAAAGAACATTGGGGTGGTTTTATATGCACATTTCAAGATTATGATGAAAATATAGTTCAATTTATCCAACAATCTGCAAAAGACTAATTTAACAAATTATATAAATAAATTACAAAGACTTTAATGATTGGATTGTATGTTGTGGAAATTTCTTTTTTGTTAAAAAGTAAAAATTTATCTTTTTGAATATTGTTTAGCTTTTCTTGCTTTAACTAATCCATATTTTTTACTTTCTTTAACCCTGCTATCTCTAGTTAGAAGACCTTCGTTTTTCAGTATAGATCTATATGATGGATCTGATTTGACTAATGCCCTCGATATACCTAGCCTAATTGCGCCACTTTGTCCGGATATCCCTCCTCCAGAAACTTTAATTTCCATAGCATTTTTATTCATCTTTTTAGTTAATTCTAGAGGATATTTAATATAATCTATTGATTCTTTTGTTGGAAAAACTTCTTCTAACGGTTTTTTATTTATTGTTATATTTCCCTTAGACTGAAATAATTTAATTTGTGCTACAGCTCCTTTACGGCGTCCTATTGCATAAAAATATGTATCTTTAGTTGTCATTTAAACTCCTATTTGATAATTGGGAAGAATGCGGGTGTTTTGATCCTGAGTAAATTTTCAATCTATTTATAAGTTTTTCAGATAATTTGTTTTTAGGTAACATTCCTTTTACAGATTTTCTTAAAACTTTTGAAGGATTAGATTTAATTGCATTGCCCAATGTTTCTCTCTTCAGACCACCAATAAACCCACTATGTGAGTAAATTTCTTTATTTTCTAATTTACTTCCGGTTACATGTATCTCTGATGCGTTTGTTATTATTACAAAATTATTACTTAGTTTGTCTGGAGAATAAGTCGGTTTATTTTTACCAAGCAAATATACTGATATTTCAGTTGCTAATCTTCCTAGGGTTCTCCCCTGAGCGTTAATTTCAATCCAATTTTCTTTGTTTACATTAGTCATTTTATATTTTTGCCTTTTTAGTTTAAAGAAAAACCATCATATTCTACTAAAGTTAGACACAAACCTCTAGGAGGAACATTGTACTTTATAAAAAAATTTGACGAATTTTTGCTTTCTAGCATCATTTTTAATGTTTCAAGAGGTATTTTTTGTGTTCCAATTTTCAAAATAGTGCCAACCATGAACCTTACTTGATGCCTTAAAAAGCTAGAACCTTTAAATTTTAATTTCAATATATTTTTCTCTTTTATCATTGATGTGTCATATAAAATTCTTATAGGATTTTCAGGTATGCTATCTTCTTTACAAAAATTTCTGAAATTGTGTTGTCCTTTTAGCAGAGTTAGGCATTTCTTTATATAATATAAATTTAAATCTCGTGAAAATTG
This sequence comes from uncultured Dehalococcoidia bacterium, assembly GCA_964564565.1. Lineage (GTDB taxonomy): Bacteria > Chloroflexota > Dehalococcoidia > Lucifugimonadales. The sequence continues at coordinate 4,283 of CAZMBU010000085.1, forward strand.
TAGAACTGTATTTCTTGTAAAAACATCTGAATCATCAGATCTTAATATAGAATACTCATATGATCTGGATATAGCTGATTTTCTTGGGTGAAAATATTTCGGGGCTATTTTTATATTTTTTACTCTTATGTCTTTTGGAAGGTAGTTATTTATTGCATTCTGAAGTTTTATTGGGTCATGATCCCATTTCAATTTAACAGATATTACTTGATGCTTTGCATGTACCCCAGAGTCTGTTCTGCCGGCATATTCAATATTAATTGAACTATTTACAATCTTGTTAATTGAATGTTCAATTTTATCTTGTATAGTGTTGTTAGTAATTTGTGATTGAAACCCATTGTATTTAGTACCTTCATACTCACAA
>CAZMBU010000086.1:0-4591 GCA_964564565.1 uncultured Dehalococcoidia bacterium
CTTATTTGGGAGGAGTGTTGCAATTTTATTGGATGACTCATTGGACTGTTGGTGGCTTGGTGTTAGATGATATAAAACGTAAATCTCAAAATTTAAATGAGAGGAAGGAATTAGCTAAATGGAATTTAGATAATACTGATTCAGAAAGTTTGACCTCTCCGTTAAATAGCCTGCCTCCTTTTAAAGAAATTGGAAATTTTTATAATGATTGGATTGATCATGATTCATATGATGATTACTGGAAAAAGACTAGTCCTAAAGAATATTTTGACAGAATAAATATTCCAGTTTTAAATATGGGAGGTTGGTATGATGGGTTTTTACGAGGTACTGTTAGATGTTTTACGGGAATGGATGAGAGTTCGGATGATGAAATATCTAAATATCAACAATTACTTTTGGGTCCTTGGACACATGAGCCAATGCCCAAACCTCTTGCTGGACAAAAGCATTTTGGTAACAAAGCTTCAGGTGAAGCTATAGATATTCAAGGAATAATGTTAAATTGGTATGACTATTGGCTACAAGGTCATACATATAATGATTCTCACAGAGTAAAATATTATACTATGCTTGAGAACGAATGGAAAACCTCTTACAACTGGCCTCCTGAAAATACAAGTAAATTAACTTTTTATTTACACAGTAATGGAGATGCTAATCAAAGTATGGAAGGAAAATTAAATTCTCTTATACCAGAGAGTGAAAATCCTGATCAATATATATATGACCCTCAAGATCCAGTTATTACAATTGGAGGAGCACATTTAGGTGGAGTTCCTGGTCATTTTGAAACTGGAGTTCACGGGCAAGCAGAAGTTGAGAAAAGAAAAGATGTTTTGATTTATACAACTGAAGTTTTAGACAATCATTTGGAAGTATCTGGAAATATCAAAGTGAATTTATTTGCTTCTTCTACAGCTGAAGATACTGATTGGACTGCCAGATTATGTTATGTGGATCAAACTGGTAAATCATGGAATATATCTGATGGGATATTAAGAGCAAGTTTTGCAGGAGGATTAGATAAAAAAAGATTTATTAATCCTGATGAGATATATCAATACTGCATTGATTTGGGCCCAATAAGTATTAAATTAAATCCTGGTATGAAATTGCGTTTGCAAATTTCATCTAGTAATTTCCCGGCTTATGCTACAAATACCAATTTGAAAAATAATAAATATCCTACGACTGATTTTGTAAGCGCTAATCAAATTATTTATCATGATTCTGAACATCCATCCAATTTGGTTTTTGATGGCATCATATAATTTGATATGTTGCAAAGTAGTTAATGTATATAATTAATATCCTTTTGCTTCTGCTACAGGGAATGAATCAGATCCTCCGTATATAGTTTTTGTTTCTTGGTTAATAACTATTGCTGATGGCCTTGCAAAGCTATACCAAGATTCAGCATCATCAATCATATGAATTTTATGCCCCATTTTATTTAATGTGGAAATTACGTTTTCATCTATTCTGTAATCTAATAGAGTTGTATCTCCGCTTGCATCAGATCTTGAAGTAGATATTGCTTCTTGTGGGCCCATTCCAAACTCAAGTATATTAAGAGCAAGATTGGTATTTGCATTATGAATTTTCCTACCTCCAGGTGATCCTATACTTGCATAAGGTTGCCCATTTTTACATGCTATGATTGGTCCCATATTTACTAGAGGTCTCTTATAAGGTGCAATAGAATTTTTACTTCCTGGTTTAGGATTAAACCATATCATTGCATTATTCCATAAAATCCCAAGATCTTTGGATACAACTTTAGACCCAAAACTGTTAACAGCTGTCTGAGTACATGAAACTAAATTACCATATTTGTCTGCTGTACCAAAATGTGTTGTACAATCTGAGTCCTGATTGTAATTTCCATTTACTAAATCATTTTTATTTGATTTTTTGTCATATTTCCAGGCATCATGTATGGATGTATCAGAATAATAATTCCAAGGATCTCCAGTATAAGAGTTTTCTAATTCAGCTTTGTTTAAGTTTACTTTCTTCGATATTTCTTTCGCATATTCCTTAGATAATAATCCTTTTATGGGTACTTCAACAAAATCTGGGTCACCGTAGTAATGATATCTGTCGGCAAAAGCATGTCTTGCTCCTTCTATAAAAGTATGAAGATATTCTGTACTGTTATGTCCCATAGATTTTAAATCAAAGTTTTCTAAAATATTTAAGGTTTGTAATGTGGTCCATCCTCCATTTGGAGCTGCTGGCCCATAAACTTCAAAATCTCTAAAAGATGTTTTATAAGGGGTTTTAACTTCAGCTTTAAATTCTGCAAGATCTTCCATAGTAATAAGTCCGTCATTTTTCTTCATATCTTCTTCAATGGCTGCTGCTACTTCTCCTTTATAAAGAGCATCCGCGCCTTCTTTGGAAATTTTTTCTAATAAATTTCCAAGATCTTTTTGTCTGAGTTTGGTAGCACTATGATCTGAAGAACTTGGATCAGGTATATATTTTGGAGGTAATCCGTTTGGTAAAAATATTTCTTTTGAACTGGGAAATTTTTGTAATTGTTCCATATTACTTGCAATCATTAATGTAAGTAACCAATATGTTTCATATCCTTCTTTTGCATAATGAATAGCAGGTTCCATAACTTGTTCTAAAGGAAGTTCTCCGAAAATTTCGTGTGCTTTACATAAACCTGCGGTTGTTCCTGGCAGAGCAATTGATTGATATCCATCAGTATTATGATTACCTTCTACTGAGTACGTAGAAATTCCTCCTCCAGGACCTGTTATTTTATACATATCTGGCTTTGCTGCTTTGGGTGCGCGAGGTCCATATTCAATTACAATATTTGTTCCTGCAGGGTAATTCTTAATTGGAGAATTTAAGCTTACTTGCATAAATCCTACGCCGGCTATACAACTGTTGTTAGGTTCGAGTACAGATATTGCAAATCCGGTTGCTACTGCAGCATCGATTGCATTCCCTCCTTTTCGTAGCATTTCTAAACCAGCTTCTGAGGCTTTAGGGTGCATAGAAGCTACCACTCCATTTTTTGAAATAACTTCATCTTTATCAGGTCTCCAGGTGCTTCTTAAGTTCATTTACTATCCTTTGATTTTTAAGAATAAATATCAATAATTGACATTTCAGAACATATGTTCTATATTTCATATATATTATTATATAGAGGAATATTAACATGTCAGATATTAAAGTTACAATCATAGGAGTAGGAGGGGCGGGGTGTAATACTATAAATCGACTTTCTAGTAAGAAATTTAAAAATTATAATCTGTTAGCTGTAAATACTGATACTCAGATGTTGAAAACAATTAATCATTCAGATGTATTTGCTTTAGGACCTATGACAACTAAGGGATTTGGAAGTGGGGGAAATCCTAGAATAGGAAGATTGGCAGCAAAGGAAAGCAGTGAGCAATTTTCCAAATTGTTAGAAGGGCAAGACTTAGTTATATTAACAACCGGATTAGGAGGAGGTACTGGTACTGGAGCAACTCCAGTATTAGCTTCGTTAGCAAAAAAAATGGGTGCATTAGTTATTGTTATAGCTACACTGCCATTTAATTTTGAAGGACAGAGCAGGGCTCAATATGCAGAAAAAGCTGTAAAATCTTTAGTTAGATCATCTGACAGTCTGATAGAAATTAATAATGATGGCTTACTCGGATCTTTAGATAAAAAATCTAATATTGATGATTCTTTTAAATATGCTGATAGCGCGCTTGAAGACATTGTAGAAGAAATAACAACAGTGATAGGTAATTCTGGTTTAATTAATATAGATTTTGCAGATATAAAAAATTTACTTGCAAAATCTGGTAAAACTTATATTTCTAAATCTAAAATAAATAAGAGTGATCAGTTCGATTCTATTCATGAGAATTTAAAACAAAACTTACTCATTAATTATGGCTTTAGATCTTCACGCAGATTGTTGTTATCCATAAAATCTAGTCCGGATTTTTCATTAAATGATTTAAATTTAATAGCTACAAAAGTGTCTTCATTTTTATATAATCCTGAAAATATTCTTATTGGGGTTAATAATACTTTTTTTAAAAAAAATATTATTGAAGCAACATTAATTGCCTCTGATTTGAAGTTCTCTTTTACTGATGATGTTATCCCTGTTGAGCCTAAACCTTTGTCTTATATTTCTGGTAAATATTCAAATTCACAACTAGTAAATAACATTAGTAATCCCAATGATAATCCCATTAAAATGGGAATTTTAAATTTAAAAAAGTTAATTAAAATCCCTATTGGCTTTAATTAACTTTCTTTGGTATTTATAGTTATATATTTATTCTGTTAATATTTGTTAAATCAAACTTTTAAAGGATTTAATGAGTTATTTTAAGAATCTAAATACACGTGAATCAAAAAATTTAGCTCCAGGTGCTAATACCCAAACATTTTGGGGTGAGAAAATGCTAATTTCTGTTGTTACAATTGATCCTAATTCTATAGTCCCAAACCATACTCATCCCCATGAACAAGCAGGTATTTTAATTGAAGGCGAATTAGAAATGATTATTGGTGATGAATCAAAACTTCTTAAACCAGGTGATATGTATATAGT
>CAZMBU010000087.1:0-4583 GCA_964564565.1 uncultured Dehalococcoidia bacterium
AAGATTTTTTAAAATTTTCCAAGTTATTATTTATCCATGATATATTGTTTTGTATTCTTTCTAATGTTTGTTGAATAGACATAGAAGCTGCTGGTAATGAATTTTCTTTATAAAAATTGTTTACTTCTTGGTATGAATTTTTAGTTTGAAATCTTGATGGAAGTGTTACTACATAATTTACCTGAAATCCATCACCACAAAGTTCTATAATTTTATTCCAATTTTCTTTCAAAAAATTCCATGATAACTCGTGTCCTATTTTATTATTAGTAATTCCAAGCATGACTGAAGCAATATCATGTTTTCTGATATTATTTGTTAAAACCTGGCTTAGTAAAAAGGAAATTTTTTCTGTATTATTAAATTGAGTTAAACTTCCTAAATAAAGTGATTTTTCTTCTTGAGAGTCTGATTCAAGATATAATTTCCATATTTTGTCAAAATTTGAACTTTGCCCTTCATAAGCAACGGCTAAGAAAAGAGGTCTTTTAAGATTTGGATGGATTTTTTCTTTATTTCCAGAATGATAATTATCAAATATAGTTTTTGCTTTTTTTATTATGTCTTTATTTTGGTAATAGCTTAAATTTTCTAATAATGTTGCTTTCATTAATTGTTCTATTTCTGAAGATGTATTCTCGAAACTCCAGTTTATTTCTGAATTAGTCCCTAAACGTTCTAAATAAACATTATTTAAAAAATCAGAAATATATGAAAAATAATTTTTATAAATAATAGTTTCATGAAGCTTTAAATCAATTGACCTTAGACTGCCACATAAATATTTCCATATATATGGATTGTTTTCGGTTACAAATGCTGTGAGTAAATTTAGATAATATTTAGGAGATATTTTATTAGCTTTAAGCAGTATATAAGCATCAGATAGCAACCCCAGCCGTTCTTCACTGGGGATTGTATTTATATTTGCTTTTATTTTACTTATCAGGTTTTTAAGTAAATTTTCAGGATATATTATTTTGTAAAAACCTGCAGAATTTTCATTAAAAATGGTTATATCTGTACACTTTTTATTGATTGCATTTATTTTGTTGGATTTATTTGAAATCAATTTTGAATTTTCAATTTTCTCGTTCTTAGTTTTAGAATAATATTTTATTGGAATTATCCAATCAGATTGATTTTCATAATTCTCATTAAATGAAAACTTTGATTGATTCAACTCATATTCACTGTTGTCATTCTTAGTTAATTCTATTAACGGAAATCCGGTCTTCTTTGTCCAATTATCCATTAGATTTTTAACATTTGTATCTGAATTTACACTAAGAGCATTCCATAGGTCATCAGTGGTTGTATTTTTATAGGCATGTTTTTTTATGTATATTTGTATTCCTTTCTGGAAAGTTGATTCACCTAGATAATTTTCTAGCATTCTAATAAGAGATGCTCCTTTACTGTAACTAATTGCATCAAACAGCTGACCAATTTCATCTGGATTATCTACAGCTTGTTCAATTGGGTGGCTATTATCTAATGCATCTAATTCAAATGCACGATTTGTGTCATCAAGAATAAATTTTGTCCATACATCCCACTCGGGATGAATATTACTTATAGCTTTATCTCCCATCCATGAATCAAAACTTTCATTTAACCATAAATCATTCCACCAACTCATAGTTACAAGATCCCCAAACCACATATGAGCCATTTCATGAGCGATTATTGCTGCTACTAGTTGTTTTGTTTGCAATGAACTGTTGCTTGGATCTACTAACAAAGCATTTTCTCTGTAACTAATACAACCCCAATTTTCCATAGCCCCTGCAGCAAAATCAGGTATTGCTATATGATCTAATTTTGGCAATGGGTATTTTACTCCGAAATATGATTCGAAATAATCTAGTAATTTAACAGATGTTTCAAGAGCAAAATCACTAAATATTTCTTTGTTATCTGTTGCCCATACTCTTATCAATACTCCTTGTTTCGTTTGTATTTCTTTTGAAGATATTTTTCCGATAGCAAAGAATAACAGGTAAGTAGACATAATTGGAGATTCTGAAAATTCAATTTCTTTTAAAGCTTTAGAAATGGCTTTCTCATTTATTACAGGCATATTTGATATTGCATTTAATTCAGTTGGGATAATTAATTTCAATGAAAAAATTGCTTTGTAATTTGGGTGATCAACGCATGGTATTACTTTCCTGGCATCTGTAGGTTCAAATTGTGTACTTAATAAAATTTCTTTTTTATTATTTGAATTATATGAACTTAAATATAAACCTTTTAAATCATTGGATACTTTTCCTGTGTAATGAATTTTTAAAGTTGCTGAAGTATTATTCGACAGTTTATGATTTATTATCAGATTTGAATCGGTAGTATGAAAATCTGTTAAATTTAATTCACTATTTTCTGTGATCAACTCACACTTTATAATTTTAAGTTTCACACTATCAAGAATTAGTTCATTCAATTCATTTTTTGTATCAAAATTTATATATATCAAACCATCGAAATTATGATTACTAATATTGGGTTTTATTTCAATAAAATACTTTTTTGGAATTATATTAATTTCTTTCATGACTTAAATTTTTTAATTGAATTATGAATTAATCCCAGACAGGGTCCTCTTTGTTAGCAAATGCTGTTTTGCCAATATTAAAGTGGTTACTATTTCTGAGTTTGATAACTTCTGAGTATTTTTTCTCAATATCATCAGGATTGTGTTCTGTAGAATATTCATTGTAAATGATTTGTTTTGTTGCGGAAATAGCAAGAGGTGAGCATTTTAGAATTTCATTAGCAATTTCTCTTGCTCTATGCAGAATATTTTTGTCGGGCACTATTTCACTAATTAAACCAATGTTTTTAGCTTCTGTGCTATTTATTAATTTCCCGGTTAACAAAAGACTTAATGCAAGTTTTTGTGGGATAAGTTTTGCGAGTTTGGCTGCTCCTCCCGCTCCAGCAAATAATCCAACCTTTGGTTCAGGAAATCCAAAAGTTGATTTGTCTGAAGCAATTAATATATCGCAAGAAAGTGCAATTTCCAAACCTCCTCCCAAAGCAAATCCATTTATTGCCGCAATTATAGGCTTGTAACATATGTAATCTGAAGTAATTCCTCCAAATGGTACTTTTGGATCAGAATCTGATCTGACATGTTTCAGATCATTTCCAGCTGAGAAAGCTTTTTCTCCTGATCCAGATAAAATTGCAACTTTTAATTTGTTATTTGAATTAAATTGTTCAAAAATATGTTTAAGTTCCATGCTAGTTTCAGGATTTATTGCATTCATTTTGTCCGGACGATTTATATAAATTTCCAATAGTTGGTTATTTATTGATGTTTTGATGTTTTTATAGTTCATAATTTAATTTTATAATAGAATTTAATATCTTTATATCACTATATATAATTTTATGAAAATAGGTATAAAAATTTCTGATATAAATTTATCGTTAAATGGAAATAGCGATGAAATTATATTGCCAGAAAAAGTAAGTAGTAGAAGTAAATTATTTGAGTCATTGGGATTTGATTTTGTTACTTCTCATGAAACAATATCAAATCCTTTTTTACCATTGTCTATTGCTTCAGAGGCTACTAACAAATTAGATTTATTGTCTTCCATTGCTCTTGCATTTGTAAGAAGCCCAATGGATTTGGCATATATTGCATGGGATTTACAAAGAATGTCTCACGGAAGATTATACATGGGGTTAGGTAGCCAAGTCAGAGGGCATGTAGTCAGAAGATTTTCTTCTGAATGGCACCCTCCTATTAAGAGAATGAAAGAACTCATTTCATGTATTAACCAGATATGGGAATGTTGGCAAAACGGAAAAGAGTTAAATTTTAATGGAGAATATTACAAAATTAATCTTATGACTCCTTTTTTTAATCCCGGACCAATCAATTTTGATTTTCCGAAAATTTGTTTGGCAGCTGTTAATACTAAAATGGCTTCTTTGTCAGGAGATATTAGTGATGGTGTGATATTACATGGATTTAGTACCAAAAAATATATACAAAAAGTATTATTACCAGAAATTATCAAAGGTAAAAAATATAATAATTTGAAAAATGATTTTATGATAACGAATGGTGGTTTTTTAATTGTTAGTAATGATGATAAGAAAATCCAGAAAGAAATTGAACAGAAAAGATCTCAGATTGCATTTTATGCGTCAACAAAAAGTTATAGAAAAGTAATGGAAATTCATAATTGGGAAGGAATTGCAGATAAACTTTATAGAATGTCTGTTGATGGTAAATGGGATCAAATGCCAAAATTGATCACTGATAATATGCTTGATGAATTTCTTGTTGTTAGCCATGTGAGAGAATTAAAGAAAAATATTAAAAGACAATATAATTATGCTAATTATATGTCTTTGCCGCTAGATCTTGTTTATGAAATTGGATAGGAAGATACAAAAGTTTTGTTAAATAATATCAAAGGTAATTAATTTAAAATAATTTCTTTTATTTGATTTATAGTATTAATTAAATCTCCATCTTTATTGATAATTATGTGATCAAAAATATTTTTTTCTTTTATTTCCTCCATTGCTATATCAGATCGTTTTGTTATATCTTCCAC
>CAZMBU010000088.1:0-4544 GCA_964564565.1 uncultured Dehalococcoidia bacterium
AATTTATAATTCTTCCCCAATTCTCTAACTGCATAACAGGTAAAACACTTTTAGAACAAAGAAAAGTACCTTTTAAATTTATATCTATTACTAAATCCCATTCAGTTTCATCTACTTCTACAATCTTTTTAGGCGGTTTTAAAATCCCGGCACTATTAATCAATATATTTATTTTTTTATAAATACTTACTGTTTGTTCAATAATATTATTTTTTCTTTAGAATTTCTCACATCACCTTGAATAGCTTTTGCATCAAAACCTAAATCATTTAATTCTTGTTCCAGTAATAAAATTGACTGTTTATTAATATCACTAAGTACTACTTTTGCACCATTCATTGCTAAAAGCTTTGCAACAGCCATCCCCATTCCACTTCCAGCTCCAGTAACAACAGCTACCTTACTATCTAAATTATTTTCATTAAACATAATTTACTATATTCATTAAATCAAAATCTTTTTGCCGTAACTTCAATCTCTATTTTAATTTGATCATCAACAAAACCTGTAACAACAGTGGTATTTGCAGGTTTAATATCACCAAAATATTTTCCTAAAATTTGCCCAACCTCACCTAAGAAATATTTGTTATCATTTATATAAACTCTGATTCTTATAATTTCTTCTAATGAAGAATTTGCCTCTGATAGAGCAGATTTAATATTATTTATACACTGTTCAGTTTGTTCTGCAACATCATCAGATATTGTGTCATTTTTATAATCATATCCAGTCGTGCCAGATACAAATATCCATTCACCATCGACTACAGCCCTAGAATAACCAACTATTTTTTCAAATTTTGAACCAGAAGAAATTTTTTTTCTCAAAATATACACTCCAAATCAAGAAATTATATAAAACTTTAATTCATTATAACTTTTCAATCAAAATTTTCTCGCTTAGTTGTCAAAATTCAAAACATAGAACATAATAAACAAATTATATATATAAAAAAGACAATGCTATGCTAAACAATAAAACTCAAGCAGAATATAAAACCCTACATCAGAAAAATATTGAAATAACTATGAGAGACGGGACAATACTTAGGCACAATATGACACGTCCAAATGCTGAAGGTAAGTTTCCTGTTTTATTAGAAAGAACTCCTTATGATAAAGAAGGTGGATCAGAAAATAGCATAGGGTCTCCTGAGTTTTTTGCCTCAAGAGGATATGTTGTAATCATCCAGGATGTTAGAGGAAGATTTGCTTCAGATGGAGATTTCTATCCATTTAAAGATGATGGGAATGGTCCAAACAAAGACGGATATGACACTACTGAATGGCTGGCAAAACAAGATTGGTCCACCGGGAAAATAGGTACAATTGGAGGATCTTATTCTGGTGCAACGCAATATAGAAATGCCATCAGCAATCCACCAAATGTAAAAGCTATGTTTGTGAGAGAATCTTCTGCAGATTATTCTCAAGAATGGGTATATCGAGGAGGAGCTTTTGAATTAGGGTTTAATCTGGGTTGGGCTCATAGAGTTACCTTATCTAACCTCAATCATCTTGTTACTGAAGATAAATATAAAGCAACTGAAAAAATGTTAATCGATGTGGAAAATAATTTAGATGATTGGCATGCAAAAACCCCGCTACATCCAACTGAATTTTTTAACGGATTAAGTGATTGGTATAACGATTGGCTACACAATCCTCCGTCATCAGATTATTGGAAAGAATTCGATATGTCTGACCATTTTAAAAATGTAGACATCCCTATTTACCATCTTGGAGGATGGTTTGATGTATTTCTAAATGGTACTTTGAAATATTATGAAGGAGTAACTAAAAATGGAAAATCAAACCAATCAAAAGACAATCAAAGATTAATTGTAGGACCATGGGTACATGGACCTACGAATATTAATAATAATTTTGCCGGAGAATTTGATTTTGGACCTAATGCTGCTATAGATTTTAACGAACTCAGACTACCTTGGTTTGATTTTTGGTTAAAAGGAAAAAATAACGGAATAGAAAAAACCAAAAAAGTTAATATTTTTGTTATGGGCAAAAATGAATGGAAAGCATCTGATGTTTGGCCTTTAAAAAATACAACTTATACAAACTATTATTTAAATAAAGAATTTAATGGGGAAATAGATTCTGTTCACAGTGGTTCTCTGTCTGAAAAAATGGAAAATGAAAGTTCACAAATATCATTTACAAATGACATAGAAAATCCTGTGCCTTCATTGGGAGGGAATACTTTATCTATTCCAAACGGAGTATTTGAACACTCTGAAATAGATAAACAATGTATAACATTCAGTACCAATCCTTTGAAAAACGAACTTGAAGTAACTGGTCCTGTTTCAGCTGAAATATATGTTAATTCGTCCAATCAAAATACAGACTGGGTAGTAAGATTATGTGATATAGATGAATCAGGATATTCAAGAATTGTATCTGATGGAATTTACAGAGCCACAGGAAGTCCTGGAGAAACACAAAAAATAAACGTTGATATGTGGGCTACAAGTAATATGTTTTTAAAAGGGCATAAATTAAGAGTGTCAGTTACAAGTAGCTGCTTTCCAAGATTCGATAGAGCATTAAATAATGGATCTGAAAAATCTGAAAATAATATTTTATGCGGCGGGAGTAATGCATCGTATATTAAGTTGCCAATAATTAATCCCTAAAAATTAATTAATATTCAATCGGGGAATATTATTTTTTTCAACAAGTTCCTGAAAATCTATTAAGTCCACTTCCTGAAAGTATCTTAATTTTTCTAGCACCTCATCAATTTCATCTTTAATTTCTATAAAAACATTATGGGATTGATCCGTAGGCTTAAAATCAGTGCTATTAATTACAGGGATTAATCCAGTTAATTTCAAAGCAAGAACAATTGGTTTAGTGAGTTTTGCTCTCAAATTTTTTCCACTTGGAATTAAAGAACTTTCTATATCATTAAGAGCAGTAATTACTTTATCCCCTGCTTTCTTAATCAGATTATAATTTTCATTTGATTCAGCTCTTGCAATCCATTCACTTATTTCTGATTGATTAGTTTTAATAACCTGAACATTGGAATATAAGTCAGCATATTTTTTATTTATTGCAAATAGCAAATCAATCTGTTCAAGTAAATCAGCATCTGAGGCTTTTGCTCTTGGATCTTTAATCAATTTTATTGAACCTAACAAAGAAATTTCATTTTTACCTCTTTTAATTTTTAATTCAATATTATAATCGCCAGGTAATGCCATAGGGCCGGCAGGGCTACCATCTTCATCCATGACTGCCTGATTATGATTCATATCCCAAATAAATCGGTTTACTCCAACATTAATTTTCATATTATTATTTACAGTTGAATAATCCCTTACAGAATTACCTTTAATATCAGTAATAGAAATAGTAGCCTGATCAACTTTTTTATCAATATAAAAATAAATTGGAACTCCATCAGTCGGATTTTCGCCTGAATCAAGCATAGTCGTAATTATTTCTCCTTTATTATTTTTTTTCTTTTCAGACATGGCAGCAGTACCAAGAGATAGTTGATATTTTTTACCAATTTCACTATCAAACATAGGTCCAATATAACCCTCAGAAAAATTAGGTTTAATTCTGTATGCTGGGGCAGGATCAAGCAAAAAGTCATTTTCTGATTTATGATTTAATTGCTGAATTGCTGTTATATCATCAAGTATCCAAAAAGATCTTCCGTGAGTTGCTAGTACAATACTATTATCTCTGATTGCTATATCATACACAGGGACAACAGGTAAATTTGAATTGATCTTAATCCATTCGTTTCCATCATCCAAGGTAGTATAAAGACCAGTTTCTGTCCCTACATATAAAATATTAGGATCCTGTGGATCGACACGTATTGATCTAGTAATCTGATCATTAGGAAAATTGCTATCAATTCTATCCCATGTTTCTCCATTATCAGTAGTTTTAAAAATTATTGGCCTATAATCATCAAGCATATTTTTTGTAGCACAAACATAAACTGTTGAGTCATTGTGAGGAGATATTTCAATAGTATGAATCCTTGCCCACTCAGGAAAATTTTTTGGAGTAACATTGTTCCAATTCTTGCCATCATCATGAGTAATATGTATTAATCCATCATCACTCCCAGCCCACATTAATCCTTTGGTATACGGAGATTCAAGGAAAGTAAATATCGTACAATACGTTTCTGCCCCAGAAGTGTCTTTTGTAATTTGCCCTCCTGAAACTCTCTGTTTTTCTTTATCATTTCTCGTCAAATCAGGACTTATTTCTTCCCATGATTGTCCTTCGTTTGTAGATTTGAACACTATATTACCTGCAACATAAAGGGTGTTGGGGTCGTGTGGTGAAAAACGTATGGGGTATGTCCATTGAAATCTATACTTCATTTCATCGGCACCTTTCCCGGAATTTAATACAGGCCATACAGTAATCATTCTTACTTGTTCTGTATTATGATCATATCTTTGTAAATTCCCACCACCTCCAGGTGAACTACCTATTGAACCTGAATAAACTATATTTGGATCCTTTGGATCAGTTACTATCCAT
>CAZMBU010000089.1:0-4505 GCA_964564565.1 uncultured Dehalococcoidia bacterium
ATAAACAACAGCAAAAACAATCGAAGAAGCAATAGACATCGCTCTGGTAGAGCTAAACGCAAGCAGGGAAGAAGTAGAAATTAAAGTAATTAACAGGGGAAAAACTGGTTTACTTGGTTTTGGAAATGAACAAGCAAAAGTTAAAGTTGAGAAAGTTAGTGATGTTCCGGAAAATATTCAACTTGCTTACGAGGTGCTAAGAAATTTTTTGGAGTATTTAGATTCTCCAATGAAGATTACAACCAAAATTCTTGAAAACGGCAAAGTATCTGATTCACTAATTACATTGGATGGGGAAGATGCAGCTCTTTTGATTGGCCGTAGAGGAGAAACTTTAAGATCATTGCAATATATTGTTAACTTAATTATACAAAAAAAAGTTGATAATAAAGATGATTTAATTTCTTTGGATGTTGAAGGCTATATAGAGAAAAAATTTAATAATTTATCTCAACTAGCTAAAAAAATGGAAAAAACTGTTATAAGAAATGGTAAGTCAATTTCAATGGAACCTATGTCTGCATATGAACGTAGATATATTCATAGATTTTTCACAGATAGTAAAAAAATAATTACTGAAAGTGAAGATTTTGGTAGAAATAGGCATGTGGTATTAAAACTCAAAAAATAAATCGAATTCTTAGATAGTATATATATTTGAATAATATTAAGTATAAAATTCATTCAAAAGAAAGTTTTGACTTAATTATTATTGGAAATATTACAAAAGATTATCTTAACAATTGTTCTGATTTTCAATTAGGTGGCCCTAGTTTATATGCAGGGATTGCTGCCTCTAAGTTGGGTTTGAAAACTTTAATCATAAGTAATCATACATTAAATATAAACTATTTTGATAACTTTCCTTTGCTTAATATACTCAATATTTCTACAAAGTCTGATACAGAATTTTCAATAAATTATATAAATAATCAAAGAAAATTGGGATTAAAAAATAAAGCACCAAAAATTGAATTAAATTTAAATAATAAGATAAAAACAAAAATGCTGATGCTTGCCCCTGTTTTAAACGATTTCGAATTATCAATAAAAGATAATTTTGAATATGATTTAAGTTCTTTATGTATCCAGGGATTTTTAAGAAAAAATATAAGCCGAGGAATGATTGAATTGATAGAAGGTAAATATTGTTTGAATTTCCAAGGTATTAATATAATTAATTGTTCTTCAGAAGAAATTTCAAAGTTAAATAAAAAAAATATATTTAGTAATTTTGTTGAATATATTTCTGTAACATATGGTCCTGATGGATCTTCTTTAATAGATAAATATAATATTGTAACTAAATATAAAAATTACAATTCAAGATTATTAACTGATCCTACTGGAGCAGGAGATGTTTTTGCATTATATATGCTAGTTTTTTATTATAGAACTAATAATATTAATTATGCAGTTGAAATTGCAAATTGTGCAGCAAGTTTTGTTGTAGAAGATTTTGGTATTTCTTCTATACCTGATTTGCTTAGTGTTGAGAAACGATTGGATGTATGAATAAATATAATTTTTTTAAAATAAAAAAATACAAAAAATCTATAGTAATTTCTTTTTCAGAAAATAATATTAAGGCAGATGATATTTATTATGATTTAAATTTGTTGGTCGACGATATTAATTTTGATGATAATATTTGGGCGGTTGCATTTGATTTTTCAAAAGGTCTTAATATACAGAATGCTGCCAGTGAAAAATCTATTTACCTAAGTTTGACTGAATTAGTGATGAATATAAAGAAGCCAACTATGTGTGCGATAAATGGCCAAATAACAAATAGAGCATTTGAATTTATATTACCTATGGATTACAGAATATGTACCTATAATTCTATATTCGAAATGACTCAGATTTTAGATTCTAATATACAATTTGATGGAGCTACACAATTACTCCCAAGAATAATTGGTTTAAATAAAGCAAAAGAAATGATTATGTTTGGATTAGGTATCAATTCTGAAGAGGCAATTAGTTTTGGGCTTGTTAATATAGTTACAAATGAAGATAAACTTCTGAACTTAATGATTGAGAAGTTATTGAAAGTTGTGAGTTTTTCTCCGTTAGCAATTCAATATACAAAAGAGGCTATTAATTTTGGAAATGAAACTCCTACTGTAGAAGGGATGAAAATGGAAAATGATTTATCATCTATTTTATTAAGTTCAAAAGATCGTATTCAGGCTATTAATTCATTTAAAAATAAAAAATCACGTGGAAATTTTAAAGGGAAATAATTTGTCCTGGGAATATATTAAATATAATAAAAAAAATAATTTCGCTCATGTTGAATTTGATAATTCTAGTAAAAAAAACTCTTTTAATTTAGTTATGAGAGAAGAAATAAAAGAAGTAATTAATGCAATTGCAATTGATGATGATATTAAAGGTTTAATATTTTCATCAAATTCAGATGATTTTTCTAGTGGTGCAGATTTATCTGAATTCAATACATTCCCGAGCATAGTAAAATCTAATCAAATAGCGAAATACAAAAATTTATGGATTGATTTATATCAATTTGAAAAACCAATTATTTCACTAACTAAAGGCTGGGCTATTGGATCGGGTTTTGAATTATTAATGTTAAGTGATTTTGTTTTTGCCCATACTTCATCTAAATTTTTGATGCCAGAAGTACAGTGGAGTTTAATACCTATTTCTGGAGGGACTCAAACATTTGTTAATAAAATTAAAAATTTATATGTTAAAGAAATACTTTTATTTTCCGAAAAAATAGATGCATATAAAGCTGTAAAAATTGGGTTAATTAATTACATTTCTGAAGATTATTCTGAATTATCAAAACAAGTTTTTAAATATGCAGAAAAAATTAGTTCAATTGATACTGCAAGATTGATTAAAATAAAAAAATTATTAAATTTTAGCACTGAAAAAAATATTTATTTTGGAAAACGTCTGGAAGAAATTTATTCTAGATCTTTATAAAAGTAAAAATCAGATAATATATGAATATTATAGACTTGTTAAATATAACAGAAAGTATATGCCCGGACAGGAAAGCATTAATTTTTGATAATAATTCTGCTACTTACTCAGAATTAAAATCTGAAATATATTGTTTGGCAAACTCTTTAAGAGATTTAGGGATAAATAATGGAGATAGAATATTTTATTTTCATACTAATACAGATAAGTGGATTCATATTACTTTTGCTTGTTCATTGATAGGAGCTGTAATGGTACCTATTAATTATCGTTCAAAAAAAGAAGAATTGAATTTTATGATTAATGACAGCAAGCCTAAATTGATTTTTTATGGAAACAGATATAAAGAATTAATAAACGAAACTATCAAATATGGCAATCATAATCTAATAAAAGTAATCACATTAGATAATATATCAAATAATCTTTCTAAGACTTATCAAGATTTAATTCATAGTAATAAATTATTAGACTTTGAAAGTGAAAATAGTAATGAAATTGCTTTATTAGTTTATACCGCAGGGACAACAGGCAGGCCTAAGGCTGTAATATTAAAACATTCAAGTTTTTGTGAATTTGCTTTAAACAACTTGGAACCGGCTGATTTAGATTATAATGAAACAACATTATTATCTGTCCCTTTATATCATGTTGCTGGTATTCAAACTGCTATTTCAGGGATTTATTCAGGTAGAACAACAGTAATTCAAGATCAATTTGAATCTTTAGATTGGATGAAATTAGTTCAAAATCATGAAATAAACAGAGTTATGTTAGTTCCTACCATGATCAAACAAATCATAGATAATGATAACTTTCATAATTATGACTTTAGTTCATTAAATGTTATTACATATGGTGCGGCACCTATGCCAATAAGTGTATTGGAAGAATCTATTAATAAATTTAAAGATGCTAAATTTATTAATGCTTTTGGGCAAACTGAAACAGCTGCAACAATTACTTCTCTTGGTCCTGATGATCATGATATTTCTGGTACAGAAGAAGAGAAATCTAAAAAGTTAAAACGTTTAACTTCTATAGGAAAACCATTACAGGATATTGAAGTCAAAATTGTTGATGAAAATGGAGAAGAAGTCGCAATTAATATTGTGGGTGAAATAGTAGCAAAAGGTGAAAGGATTATGTCTGGATATTGGAATAATGACGAGGCAACAATGAATGCAATTAAAAATGGATGGTTACATACTGGAGATTTAGGGTATAGGGATGAAGATGGATATATATTTTTAGCAGGGCGTGCAAAAGATTTTATTAAAAGAGGAGGCGAAATGATTTCTCCAGAAGAGATTGAGCAGATATTATACAGACATCCTGATGTTGAAGAAGTAGCTGTAATAGGACTCCCTGATATTCAATGGGGGGAAATTGTTACAGCTGTGATCAAATCTAAAAGAGACAAAGATTTACTTGATAATGAAATATTAGCTTTTTGTAATGATAAATTGGCTAGTTTTAAAAGACCAGAAAAAATTATTTTCATTTCTGAACTTCCCCGAAATTCAATGGGGAAAATACTTAAA
>CAZMBU010000090.1:0-4485 GCA_964564565.1 uncultured Dehalococcoidia bacterium
TATTGGTTTAATGTGTTTATATGTTGCAAAATTATTGAATTTTCACAATATATATATTACTACCAAATATGATCATCAAAAAAAGATTGCAGAATATTTTGGCGCAGATGTTATTTTTGATTACAAGGATGATGTTGCCAAAAAAATATATTCCGATACAGATGGATTAGGAGTAGATGTTTCAATTGAGACAGTTGGAGCTTATTCAGCTGAAATTAACACACTTACTGATGCTGTACAACTTACAAAAAAAGGTGGGCAAATTGGAGTGGTTGGCGGATTTAGAGTTCCTGTTGAATTTAACTTTTTAGAACCTTATATAAAAGGTCAATCTTTAACTTTTCCAATATGCTATAACTATATTGATGGAAAACATGATTTTGATATTGCAATTGATTTATATAAAAAATCAGAAATCGATATATCTAGAATTATTACAGGTAATTACAATTTTAATGATATTGAAACAGCATTTGAACATGTTATTTCTGATAGAGAAAAAGTAATTAAAGTTCACTTGACCGTCTAAATAATTAAATATAGGATTGCCTCAATGCAATTATTCAGATCTTCAAATAAACCAGCAATACCTAGATTAATAATAAAGAATACATTATTCTTTGCTGTTTCTCAGGCCTTTCAGGGAATTCCGATGCAAATGGCTGTAACAACAGGAGCATCTATGATCTCCTATTTGACTGGATCTAAAGCCTTGGCTGGTGTGCCGGGCATGTTAATCAGCGGATCTAGATTTATTGTTGCATTCCCTACAGGTTATATAACAGATAAATATGGACGTAAAACCGGAATGTATTTAAGTTTGGTATTAGGATTAATTGCCTGTTTAATATTGAGTATCTCTTCATACTATGGTTTAACGTTCGTAATGTTTTTTGGATTTATAGTATTAGGCTTAGGTTTTGGGGCAAATACTCAATTAAGAGTAGCTGCTGCTGATATGTATCCAGCTAAACTTAGAGCTTCTGGGATTGGTACAGTGTTAACATTTTCGGTATTTGGTGCTTTTTTATCTCCATTATTAATAACTTTTGTGAATAAAATTGAGATTTTTTCATTTGATGAATTGACAAAAATTTGGGGCTTTATTCCTCTATTTTTATTACCAGTTTTTTTGTTTATTTATTTAATCAAACCAGATCCCATTCAAATTGCAAAAAACCTTGATAAATATTGGGGAGAGAAATATAAATCTGAAGTTGTTACAAATCAAACAAATAATTCTTCAAATTTTGATTTTAAAAAAATATTAACAAACAAAGTAAATCTGTCAGCTTTTATAGGTTATAGCATTGCTCAAAGCATGATGGCAATGATTATGTTTTTAACTTCATTAATAATGCTTGAAAGAGGTTATGATTATTTACAAGTTTCTCTTACAGTAGCTATACATGTTGTAGGAATGTTTGCTTTTTCAAGCCTCATTGGAATTTTGACAGATATTATTGGAAGAAAATATGTATCTATAATTGGTTTGTTTATTTTGGCAATAGGATGTTTTATAACTCCTTTAACTGGTAATTTTTATGTAATTACTTTAGGATTGTTTTTAATTGGGTTAGGTTGGTCGGGTACAAATATAGCAAGTACATCTATGATTGCTGATGTTAATTCGGTAAATATTAGAGGTCGAGTTACTGGTGTGAATGATATGTTATCTGGTGCATTCTCGGTTTTATTTACATTAATTGGCCCTATTATTGCAAATTATTCTAGTTTAGCTATCATATGTTACATAGCGACAATAATTTCATTAGCTCCAATTTTGTTATTGTTATCATTAAATGAACCTAAACCGGGTCAATTCAAATAATAAGAGGTATTAATATGAAAGCAAGATTCTTTACTGATATAACATGTCCCTGGGCCTGGCAGTCATCTAGATGGTTTAAAATAATTGAAGAAGAATTAAACATTCCCACTACTTGGGAACTTTTTTCTTTGGCCATAAAAAATAAATCTTCCAATAAATCTCCTGAGATGCGAGAAAAACATCACAAATCTTTAAGAGTATTAAGAATATTGCAAGCTGTTCACAATGAATTGCCTAATGATAATGTATCAAACTTGTATACAGCTATTGGTAATAATTTTCATGTCAAAAAACAACCTATTGACTCCAACTTGGAAAATATTTTGATTGAATGTGGCATTGATAATAAATTTCTTGAAAATATGGATAATGAAGATTTGGATGAAATGATCGAAAATTCAATTAACCAAGCTGTCAAATTATGTGGTAACGATGTAGGAGTCCCAATAATTGTTTTAAATGATGGCAAAAAAGAAAAAGCAATATTTGGACCAATAATTAGCAAAGTACCAAACTTGAAAGAATCTTTAGAGATGTGGGAGCATTTTAAATATATTTGTTTTAACGAAAATATACATGAATTGAAACGAGAAAGATTTATTCCACTGGGACTTTAATTTTCATTCTGTGCTGGATTCATAAGTTTTTCAATTTCTACTTTTAACCACTCATGTACTTTGCTTATTGTATTTGATGAAACATAGAAAACTTCGGTTTCATTATCAAACTGAAGCCCGTGATCTTCCCGCATAAATAAAATAGCATTTGAGCCTATATTTAATTCATCAGATATTTTGTTTAAAAGATTTTTATTTCTTTGAGTATTTGTTTCATTGTATTCTTTCGATATTATTTCTCTTGCTTTTGTTGACATAATTCCAGAAGATAATGCTCGTTGCCAATCCATTAATTCTGTAATTAATTCCTCATTTTCGAAATCTGAAACCTTAGAACCTGAATTATGTAATATCTTTATAAATTCAATTCCATTAGGATTTAAATTTTCAATAATATTTAATCCTTCTTCTTTTGATTTAGTGTTCATTTCATGGAAAATTATATCTATTTTCCCTAACGATAATTCTAGTTTATTGATATTATCAGCAATTTCATCCCAATAATCTTTAAATGGATTATTTTCTTTAATTGTAGATATTTGTGGGGGTACAAAAAATATCGGGACATAAATTAATCTTTTTTTATTTTTAAATCTGTCAACAGAAGGTTTTGAAATTTTCCCTAATTCTGGCATATGATACTTCCTTTTATTTTATAATATAATAAGCAAATTTATTTAAAGTGTAAAAAATGGGCATTATAGATAATCCTTTATTTGTTGGTCTTATAGATTTAATTCCTATAATTTTAATTTTATCAATAATTTTTTATTTTATAAGAAAAAGATCAGTTAACACAAATAAAGATAAAGAATGTGATTAATTTAAAAACTAAAATCAAAGCTATACTTTTTGATATTGGTGGACCTATTGATTCAGAAATTTTGAACGACAAACTTCTGAAATTGCATTTCATTGAAGAGTTTTCTAAACATAATATTACTATTAATGACTCTGATATAGAAAATTGCCTGGAAAGATTAATATCTAATTTTGATAAAAATATTTATTTATCTTTATGTGAAAATTTTTCTAATAACAATGACTATATCAAAAAATCTGTATATAAAAATATTCTTTGTAGATCTAAAGAAAGAGATTTAATAAGAAATGCTCCTGAAATATCTAACGACGTAATTGGAGTTTTGAAACACTTAAGTAAATATTACAAATTAGGTGTTGTGGCAAATCAAACATTGAATGCTTTAAAACTACTCAAAGATTCAGGTATAAATAAGTATTTCGATAATTTTGAAGTTTCAGATTCTATAGGTTTGGAAAAACCTGATAAAAGAATTTTTCTTCATGTAATGAATATATTAAAAGTATCTGCTGATGAATGTATTATGATTGGAGATAGAATTGATAATGATATTATTCCTGCTAATGAATTGAATATCTTTTCCATAAGAATCAAAACAGGGAGGTTTAGCTATCAAAATCCTCGTAATGTGTCAGAAAAACCTAAATTAGAAATAGATAATTTATTGGAATTAAAAAATATTTTGTAATTAATTTAAATAGGTGAATTTTTCAAATTCTTTAGTTTTTGAAGAATATTTTATCAATATCGGTTTACCTGTTGGTATTTCCAGATTTGAAATTTGTTCATCACTTATTTTTTCAATTTCTTTAATCATTGTTCTTATACTATTTCCATGTGCTGATATTAAAATATTATTATTTGATTCTAATTTTGGTATAAGTATATTATTCAAGAAAGGGTTAATACGAATAGATGTATCTTTTAGTGATTCTGTTTTAGGTATTGATGATTTGTTAAAATATTTTCTGTCATTTATTAATGACTCATGAAATTCTTCTGAAGATTCGGGAGGTTTTATATTAAAACTTCTTCTCCACTTAAATACTTTATCATTGCCATGTATTTTAGAAGTTTCTGTTTTATTGAGTCCTGTTAATCCACCGTAATGTCTTTCGTTTAATTCAAAAGTTTTATATACAGGGATCCAATGTTGGTTAATTTCATCTAAAATATACCATAAAGTTTTAATTGCTCGTTTCAGAACAGAAGTA
>CAZMBU010000091.1:0-4462 GCA_964564565.1 uncultured Dehalococcoidia bacterium
ATAAGAACTTACTCCTTTCAAAATTGTGTACTTACTTGTTTTTCTTTCAAGTTCTTATGGAGAGGTTCAAACAAAAAAATAGTACATGGAGGTACTTATGGATATTGAGAAACCAGAATTAAAAGAACATATGGCTAAAGTAACGAAAGCTATACATAAAATTAATAGGGAAGAGACGTTAGATGATTCTGACATAAGAGAGATACTAAAAAGTCTAATGAACGCTCAGATTATGATATCGGAGATAGAAAAAGATCACAAGAACGAGATAAAGACATCGATCGAAAAGCTAGAAAAACAGATCAAGAAGTTAGAAGATTTCATGTTTAGAGATTCTAATAAAGTTTAATTTATAAAGTGTGACCCATGTGTGACCCATACGTGATCTTTCACTATAAATCGATCGTAATATAAGAGTATCAACAAAATAAAAACCTAAGGAGGTAAATAAAAAATAAAATAAAAAAATAGGCGTAAGAAGTAAAAATTATTTACTGGCTCTTCGTAAGAACTTATTCCTTTCTAAATTGTTTTACTCACTTGTTGTTTTCTTTCAAGTTTTTACGAAGAGCCTAAAACAAAAATAGTACAAGGAGGTACTAAATGAATAAATTAAAAGAAAAATTAAGACTTCTCAATATAGAGAGTTTCGGTGAGAGAGTCTATGAGCAAACAGTACATTGTATGTTTTGTGGTAAAAAATCTTTAATAGGTCCATTATCAACGGACGATGAAATAAAAAATCATAAATACTGTGATCACATATTATTTCTTCAGCATCCAGAAGGCTTTGAGTACATAAGAGATGATGTAAAAAAGTCAACTGAAGGTATTGAAATGATTAAACATTATGCAGAGTGTTCGGAGTGTGGTATAAGAAATTGTGAAAAATTTGAAACACTATCAAAAAACATTATTCTAAATGACTCGTTTGTGATTGTTTATCAATATTCACATCCATGTGCATTTGGTTGGGAAATGATTGGATTTTCACCTTATAGAATCAATGAGTTGAATATGACTCAGTTAGCTGAAAAACATAATAAGAATATGAAATCAAAAAAGGAGGTTAAATAATGTACTATTCTGATACAGATCCATGGCTTGAAAATACTAAAAAATTAGAATTGACAAAGAACGAAATTTTTATGTTGAGTGATTCAATATCAATCCTTGTTTCAAAAAATATTAAGGAACAAAGAGAAAAGGGAATTATAGAAGCTCCACTTAGGAACCTAAGTAATTCAGCTTCAATTGTTGCTAGTTTTGAAATTACTATGGAAATAATTAATGCAGTTTCTATGCTTTCTCATAATGAAAAAGTAACGATGACACTCACTGTAAGCAGCCTGATTGCTTTAAGAGAATGTTGTAATTCAAGATTAAAATATGATGACGAAAAAGTTGGACAAAACCTACTAGTCAAAATATGTGATTTGGTTTCTGAAGATTACAAACCGATGATTGATCAGAAAGTTGAAGTTTCTGAGACTGTACAGGATCAAATTACAGAAATAATACAAAACAAAAACAACAATCAGATATAGGAGATGAAATATGATTGAAATTATAATTAGCACATTTATAACTGCTTTAGCTATGTTTTTTATGCTCAAAGTATTTATAAAAAAATTAGGAGACAAAACCTCGGAAAATAAGTTAGGAGTTCTTTTAGAAGAAAAATTCAAACTTATGAGTGAAGATGGTGACAAAAGCATTGAAAAGACTTTCAAGTCTATCGCACCAGAAATACTACAAAACATGCAGGATAAGCATTCTGCAGCAATGGATCAAAAGATAAAGGAAGATAAGCTGCTTTCTGAAATCGAGCTAACAAAGAAGGAAACACAAATTGACCAAAAATTAGCAGAAATGAACGCAAAAGAACAAGCTTATCTTAATAAGCAAGAACAAGCTTTAGAAAAAGTTACAAAACCAATTACTGAAAGTTTCAAGTTACTGAATGAAACTATTAAAAGAGTAGATAATTTTGAAAGAGAATCAAAATCTATGCTTAAATCAGAGATTAAAAATGTTAAAGAAACTGCTACAAAAATTTCTACTATTTTTGTTTCCGATCAAAAAAGAGGTAGATGGGGTGAAGTTTCTCTAAGAAGAGTTTTAGAACTCGCAGGAATGAAGAAAGATATTCATTTTAAAGAACAGGAAAAATCTGAAAATCAATTAGTTCCTGATGTTATTATCAATCTTCCTGGAGAAGACAATGTAATAGTCATTGATTCAAAAGCTCCAATGAGTGAATACTTGAAATCTTTAGAAGCAACAGATGAAAGTGCTAGGGCAAATCATCTTAAGAATTTTGTCAAACAGGTAAAACATAAAATTAATGATTTATCTAGGAAAGAGTACTACAAACAATTCAATAACACGCCTGAATTAGTAATAATGTACTTACCTCAAGATTCTACCTTTCACACAGTAAATATGGAGGATCCAGGTTTAGTAGAATATGCTATGAAAAAAAACATTCTATTGGCTTCTCCTGTAACTTTACTAGCAAATTTGAAAGCAATTGCTATAGGTTGGAGACAAGAAGAATACAATAAGCATGGAAAATTAATTGGTGAAGTTGCTTCAGAACTTTATGACAGAGTGAAAACATTTACTAATCATTTGTCTATGACTGGTAAAAAACTAAACGATTCTGTCGATGCATACAATTCTGCTATTAGTTCATTAATTTCCAGGGTTCTTCCATCTGGTAGAAAATTGGGAGAACTAGTAGGTAAAGAATCTCAGCAACTAGAAGAAAAAGTAACACTTATTGAACAAACTCCAAGAGATGCTATCCCTGAAGTCTTGAAGGTCATAAACAAATAAAACATAGAAAGTAGAATTATGAAAACATTAATAACAAAAACAGATTACTTAAGCTTTTTAGTTTGTAAAAAAAATTTTTGGTTATCCAAAAATAAACCTGAATTATTTGAAGATAGTACACTTAGCGATTATGAATTAAAGAATATTGAAGAAGGAAACATTGTTGATACAGAAATTATTAAAATTTTTCCAGAAGCTCAAATAATATCTAGTTTTGGAGATAAGTCTGTAGAAGAAACTAATGATTTATTGAATAAAAAAGAGACTATTTTACAATCTTCATTCCAACATGAGAATTTTTATATAAAAGCAGACTTAATTAAGTACAAACCAGAAAAAAATGAATGGGACCTTTACGAAGTAAAATCAACAACTAAGGTTGATAAATCTAAGCAAGGAAGCCATATAGATGATATTACTTTTCAAAAATTGATAATTGAAAAAACTGGAATAAAGATAGGTAATTGCTACATAGTTCACCTAAATGGAGAATATTTGAAAAATGGTAAATTAGATTATTCACAATTATTTATAAAAGAAAATGTAGATGATCTAGTATTAGCAAACACTCCAGATGTAGAGAGTAGAATTTTAGAAATAAATAGATACATTACATCACCTGAGCAAAGAGGCTGTGATTGTATCTATAAGTCGAAATCAAATCATTGCGAAACCTTCTATTACTCAAACCCTGAGATCCCTACTTACTCTGTCTATAATCTGAATAGATTCAGCTCGAACACTAAATTATTTAAACAATTCATAAAAGAAAAAATTATTAGTTTAAACGACATTCCTTCAGAAGAAGGGTTAAATGGGAATAAACTATTTCAGTATAAATCCTATAAAAAAAATGCACCTGTTATAGATAGAAAAGGTATAAAGGATATAATCGATAATCTAGATTTTCCACTACAATTTTTAGATTTCGAAACATACTCAAGTTCAATTACAAAATTTGATGGTTTTAAAGTTCATGAACCTGTACCTATTCAATACTCTTTGTTTAGATTAGATAAAGATGAAAAAATTGAACATTTTGAATTTATTCAAGAAAATTATTCAGAAAAAATCACCTCAGGAATTATGAGATCTTTGAAAAAATATATGTTGGATGAAGGAACTATTATATGTTGGAATAAGTCATTTGAAATTGGGAGATTAAAAAAGCTTGGCGAATTGCATCCAGAAAATAAAGATTATATTGATTCTGTTATAGAAAAGGTTTTTGACTTAATGGAAATTTTTTCAAAAAATCTTTATGTTGATTACAGGTTTATTGGAAGTAATAGCTTAAAAAATGTTTTGCCAGTATTAATAGAAGGTGAAGGTTATGAGAATCTAAGTGTTCAAGATGGAGCACAAGCTATTACAGAATGGGAAAAAATTATATTTCAAAATATAAGTAATGATGAAAAAAAATCTACTATTGATTCTTTGTTAGAGTATTGTAAATATGATACATATTCCTTGATAAAGATTTATAATTTTTTAGTAAATCTTAGTTAGCAAATTTCTTGTAAGATTTACAATAAATAAAACTTTTTAGGTGATTCTAAAGAAATTAAAGAAAGCCTAGATAAAAAGGAACTAAAAAGAAAAAAGATAAAATAATAAAGAG
>CAZMBU010000092.1:0-4461 GCA_964564565.1 uncultured Dehalococcoidia bacterium
CAAGGCTTGTAGTGGAGGTAAAATGTATTTATATGCTTTAGCTGCAGGTGGACAAAAAGGTGTGGAAAAAGCTTTGGGGAATTTGCAATCTGAGATGATCAGGGATATGAAATTGATGGGTTGTACCAAAATTTCAGACTTATCAAGTGATAATATTCGTTTTAGATAAAGTTATGCTTAATAATTTGATATGCGTTTTCTGTAATTAATTCACTGGCATTATTTATTGCAAATTCTATTTCTTTCTCATTTTTGCATAAAGGGTATATTTTTTTAATTCCTTCTTTATATACTTTTTGATAACCTTTTCCAAGAATTCCGCAAATTGCAAATACAGGGATTTTGTATTTTTGTGCTATTCTAGCTACAGCAATGGGGGCTTTGTTATTTATTGTTTGGAAATCAATTTGACCTTCTCCTGTAATTATCAAATCAATATTTTGACAATGCTTTGCAAAGTCAAGATAATCCAAAATTATTTCAGATCCTGATTTGAGTTTTGCATTCAGAAAATACATTGCAGCAGCTCCAATTCCCCCTGCAGCACCACTGCCAGGATGGATTGATATTTCTTTTTTACTCATAGAATCCAATAAATCACCGTATTTTTTCATGTAAGAATCAATTATTTTTATTTCATCTATATTAAATCCTTTTTGTGCCCCAAATATATGTGTAGCTCCATTAGATCCATAAAGTGGATTATTAACATCACAAGCAATCTGAAAAGAGGAATTGTAAATTCTTTTATCTATATCTTTTAAATCTATAGTGTTTAAGCTACTTAATCCTTTAATGCCTCTTTTTATTTGTTTATTATTTTTATCTTTTAATATTGCACCTAATGCTTCTGCCATTCCTAATCCCCCATCATTTGTCGCTGATCCTCCAATTCCAATAATAAAATTATTAAAACCATAATCTAAACATTCTTTAATAATTTCACCCATACCGTAAGTGGTATAAGTTAGAGGTTCTAATTTGTTTCTATTCATTAAAGCTAATCCAGATATTTGAGCCATTTCTATTACTGCTGTTTTATTATCTCCAAGAGCTCCCCATTTTGTTTTGATATTTTTACCATCTGGTCCTGTTGCAGTTGTTTCAAATATTTTCCCATTTGTAACTTCAACTAAAGTATCAAGTGTATCATCACCACCATCAGCCACAGGTAATTTGATAATATTGTGATTTGGATTAGCTTTGGTTATTCCTTTTTCAATATTATTAGCTACTTCAATTGCAGAAAGACTGCCCTTGAATGCTTGAGGGGATATTAATATATTCATATATTATAATTAATCATAAAAATTATAGTTATACTACTGAAAATATCTTAAAGAGTATACTGTTTATAGAGAGGAAATATTGACACATGGAATTGTAACTGCACCCCAACCTGAAGCTGTAGAAGTGGGATCTTTAATTTTACGGGATGGAGGTAATGCAGTTGATGCCGCTATTTCTAGCGCATTGGTTCAAACTGTTGTGGATCCTATGATGTGCGGTATTGCTGGTTTTGGATCACTTCAATTATATATACCTGAAAAAAACTTTCATGGATTTATTGACTTTCATACTACTGCTCCCTCTTCAGTTAAAGAAGACATGTGGGAAGATCAGATTGCTTATGAAGCTCGAGATGGTTTTGGGTTTATATTAAAAAATAGAGCAAATGAAGTTGGGTATGAATCAATTATGACCCCAGGAACACTGAAAGGTTTTTATGAAGCTATTCAAGAATTTGGCACAATTCCTTGGGCAGATATTATTCAACCAGCTATTGATTTTTCCGAAGAAGGATTTACAATCAGTCCTGCTATAGATGAATTTTGGGTTCGTTCAGGTGGACATGGAAAAATATCTATGAATGAAAAATTAAGACAGAACGAAATGTCTAGAAAAATATTTTTGGATGAATATGGAAACCCTTATCCGATAGGTACTAGAATAAAAAATATTGATATGAAACAAACGCTAGAACTCATAAAACAGGGTGGGGCAGATGTTTTATATTCTGGGGAAATTGCTAAAAAGATAAATGATGATATGAAATCTAATGGAGGATTTCTTTCTGGTACTGATTTAAAAGATTATAAAACAATCCGAAATGAACCTTTATGGGGAAATTATAAAGATTTAAAAATCTCTACAAACCAACCTCCTGGTGGAGGAATTATGGTAATACAAATGTTAAATATTTTAGAGCATTTTGATTTGAAATCAATGGGACATAATAGCTCTGAATATATAGCTACTGTTGCAGAAGCAATGAAATATGCGACTATTGATAAAGATTCTAAAGTAGGAGATCCATTATTCACGGATGTTCCTATTGAACAAATCACTGATGCTAATTACGCTTTTAAAATATCTGAACTCATAAAACAAGGTGAAAAAGCTAATATTGTCAGATATGGAGCAATTAAAGAATCCGAGGATACTACCCACATGGCTGTTATGGACGACAGTGGTAATATTGCATCCATGACACATTCTCTTGGAATGCCATCAGGAATAATAACAAAAGAACTTGGTTTTATGTATAACGGCTGTATGAGTTCATTTGATCCGAGACCAGGAATGCCAGCTTCTATTAAACCTGGGAAAAGAAGATTCACTGGTATGAGTCCAACTATTGTGTTTAAAGATGATAATCCTTATATCATTGTTGGAGCCCCTGGAGGGACATATATAACAATGGGAATATTACAAACTCTTCTTAATGTAATAGAATTTGATATGAATATGCAAGAAGCAGTATCTGCTCCTAGATTTACAGCAAATAGTAATGCTATTGATGTTACAAATCGTATACCAAGATTTATAACTAAAGAATTAGAGGCAAAAGGTTATGAAGTAATTCGAAACCCATTTAGTTATGGATTTGCAGGCGTTCATGGAATAAGAGTTAAAGATGGAATGTGGGATGGTGGTGCTGATCCAGGCAGGGATGGAATGGTTTTAATTATTTAAATTAAACAACAATGATATTGCGTTTTATTATTAAGAATTTCATTATTCTATTTAAATAGTACTTTTTAAATATTATTTGCTAATTTTATTACATAAATATAGCCATTAAATACTTGTGATGAAATTAATATATTCTTATATTACAATTTGGATTAATGATAATTACAAAACAGAGGATATTTTAATGAATATAGAAGATATAAAGAAAGAAGTAGAATCAAGAATAGATAGTAATGCCGAAGATTTGATTGGAATAGCAAAAGATATACTGGATATGCCTGAGCCAGGTTACAGAGAATTTAAAACCTCTAAATATACAGAAGAACAGTTTAATAAATATGGTTTTTCAAATATAGAGAAAGTTTCAATGACAGGATTAAAAGCAGTTATTGATACTGGCCGACCAGGACCCACAGTCTGTGTGATGGGAGAATTGGATTCTCTTGTAGTTTTAGGGCATCCTCACGCTGATTCAGATACAAGTGCAGCTCATGCGTGCGGTCATCATTGTCAGATTGCACAAATGATAGCTGTTGGACAAAGTTTAAATGATCCTGAAGTATTAAAAGGGCTATCAGGGAAGATAGTGTTGGTTGCTGTTCCTGCAGAGGAAAATATTGAAGTTGAATACAGAAAGACTTTAAGAGATGAAGGTAAGATAGAATTTTTGTTGGGTAAACAGGAATTTGTAAAACTTGGAGCATTAGATGGTGTAGATATAGCTATGATGACTCATACTTCAAATTTTGATGGCGAAAAAATTCTTGGCGCGGGTGGTACTAATAATGGAACAGTATCAAAGAGTATCAAATTTATAGGTAAGGCATCTCATGCAGGAGGAGCTCCACACAATGGTATCAATGCATTAAATGCAGCGAATCTTGCTATGACTGGAATACATTTTCAAAGAGAAACTTTTCAGGAAAAAGATAGTATAAGAATACATCCGATTATTACACAAGGGGGAGCTGCAGTAAGCTCTGTTCCTGCAGATGTAAGAATGGAAACATATGTAAGAGGGAGTACGACACAAGGTTATTTAGAAGCAAGCGAGAAAGTAGATCGAGCACTGAGAGGAGGAGCAATGGCTATAGGAGCTCAGGTTGAAATAACAACTATACCAGGATATTTACCTATGTATCAAAACGAAGAACTAAATAATCTATATGAAAAAAATTCTATTCACTTAGTTGGAGATGAAGGAATAGACAGATCAAATGTAGGTAAATTTGGTGGTTTTTCAACTGATATGGGAGACATGTCGCAAATAATGCCAATTATCCATCCATCAGTTTTATCTACATCTGGAGATGGTCATGGAATTGATTATATTGTGGAAGATTATCATTCAGCAGTTATTACTGCGGGAAAAGCTATGGCTTTGACAGTAATCGATCTGTTACATGGAAATGGTGAAAAAGGGAAAGAAGTAGTAGATAAGTTTGAACCAATGCTTTCTAAGGATGCGTATTTAAAATTATTGAG
>CAZMBU010000093.1:0-4434 GCA_964564565.1 uncultured Dehalococcoidia bacterium
AGGATTCGGTTGATTACCCTGCGGAGGAGGTGTTCCTGGTTGTCCCATTGGAGGATTCGGTTGATTACCCTGCGGAGGAGGTGTAGACGCTTTCCTAACTTGTTGTGTATTAGATACACTTTGTTTATCATTTAATTCTTGAGATAAATTTGTATTTTCACCTGAAGAACATGCAAATAAAAACAATATTAAATATATTGATATTAATTTAATTTTCATTATTCCAACTTTTAGCTACATCCTAAGTTATTCTTTTATCATCAAATTATTATAAAATCTATATTTTTTTACAGTCTTTTTTATTTTTCAAGCCTGCCACACAATTGTTGAAGATTTGGAAATTAAATAAATTCTATTGAACAAATACCAATTCCATTTTCTCCTCTTACAGAATAAAGAATATATATATTCTCATTTTCTACAAATATAGCAGGATCTCTTATCTGATTTACTGGGATATTTATAGCACTTCTACTTGATGACTCTAATGGAAGTGTTGCTCCTTCCCATTCGAAGGCAGGTCTTATTACTTCAATAGGATTAGATTCTTCCCATTCATTATAAGGTTTACTTATATTTATCGTTGATAGATATATTCTTTCTGGGATATCCCCAACATTAGAATAAAAAACATGCAATAAATCATTAATTACAATCAATGCAGAATGTCGCATATTATTATCAAATAATGTTGTTATTTCTGTATATTCAGATATATTTCCAGAATTCTCATAAAATACACCTGGCATAGACATACCAAATGTTTTGTTTTTATATTCAAAACGCCTAAAATATGAGCGGCCAATTGTTTTCTTTTCAGCTTTGAAGTTGATCCCATCATCTGAAGTTGCTACTCTTGTTAATTGAAATCCAAATTTTTCTAATCCATGATAATACATTACAATTTTTTTATTTATGTCATCTATGTGTACATCAGGTGAAGCAATGTGAGGTATTGTCATATCATCAAGCCTAGAAGGGATATATTGTGTTTGTAATTTTTCAGGATTATATCCATCTGGTTGGCTTATACCCATTTTATTTAAATCATAATCGTTGGGTATGATTGGTTTGTGAGTTAAAAATTCTGATTGATGTAATTGCAGAGTTCCTCCATTGAATATTTTCCATGGACCTAACAAATTATCTGAATATGCTAATTTAATATGATCGCCTTTGTGATCAGCAAAATACAAATAATATTTAGCAAGTTTATTAGAAATCCAATCCGGAGTTTTAATAAGAGATGGTCCTTGTATATTTTGACCAATTTCTTCTGATAATCCCGGGTGGATAATTAATCCGTTTTTGAATTTTTTTACTTTTATATCCATAAGATACTAAATATTATTGTATAGGATTTATCTGAGATACTCCCTCTAAAAATGAAGACCTGAATTGTATCCCCCATTTACCTTTAATTTTTGTAACTATCCATAATGTTACAAAATTATGATATTCTCTATTTTGTTTATCTCTTCTAGATTGATGAATGGCTAAATGAACTTTATCATCTGAGGATTGTATAGCTTTAATATCTAAAGTTATCGTTTTACCCCAACCCTCTTTTTCTAAATCAGTAGTTTGTTTGTCAAAGCCTTTAAGAAAATCGTCAGCAACATGAAATATTGAAAAAGTATTTTTCCACAATCTTACATGAGGAAAATGCATAGCTTCGATACATATATCTCTATTTCTTTCGTTAAAACCTTTTTCCCAATACATGCATAAATCTATAGCTTCTTGTTCATAATTTTTATCCATAACTAAATTATAACCATAAATCAAAATTAATTTTAAACAAGCTTTTTATTAAAACAATCGATTTACCCTTGTTTGTATTTCTGAACTATCATTCTTAACAGAATTTACAAGTGTTGAAATTTCACGCATATCAATTTTATTATCGTCATAAGGTTTGATTAAATCTTTAACTGATTCGTAATTGTTACTATTATTTATCCACCTGATATCATCTCCTACATTCAAAATCAAAGGCATTCTATGATGAATCTTTGATAAAGTGTTATTAGGATCCGTGGTAATAATAGTAAAGGTATGAATTGTTTCATTACTTTGATTTATCCATGATGAATATAATCCACCAAAAGCCATAATCTTATTATTTGTGGAGTAGATGAAATAAGGACTTTTTGTATTAGTATCCCATTCATAAAATCCATTGGATATAATTACACACCTGTTAGTATCCACCAGATTTTTAAAAGAAGGTTTTTCTAATAAAGTTTCACTTCTTGCATTAATCATGTTACTAGCAAATGAATTATCCTTAGCCCAAGAAGGTATTAATCCCCAATTCATATTAATTACATCGTCATTAATGATTACAGGTAATTGCATGGTGGGGGCAAAATTAAAAAATGATTTAACAGGCGCAACCTTATGATTAGGATATCTTGCTTTTAGTTCTTCATAATCTATATTTACTGAAAATCTTCCACACATAGTAGAATCAAAATCATATTTATTAATTTATTTACACTAATTTATAGAATTTATCTTTTTTTCTTTTCTTTTTGTAAAAGAATTAGCACACCAGTCACCAACATTAATGCCCAAGTTCCAAGCCAACCAATAAAATCTAATATACCCAAATCTATTCCAAATGAACTTATTAGTGCAAACCCTGAAGTAATTGCCAATAATACACCAATAATTCCTCCTATAAAATATTTATATTCAAATTTTCTTTCTAGGGCCAGTCCGATACCTATCAAAAATATACCACCCATGAACATTACGATTAAACCTTCAAAAGCACTGCCAGCGGTTAATATATCAGCACCATTTGAAAATTGTTTTTCCATTTCTAAAGCTACAATGTCAGACATATTTAAAGCTACCATAATTGGCAATGAGGCAATTAATAGTAGTCCGCCAATTTCAGAAACTATATTTTCCAGCAAATTTCGAGTTGAATAATAAAGACCCAAAACTAAACAAATAAACCCCAACGATGTAACTAATGTTACAATTTGCACTTGTGTCTTATTTGCTATAAATACTTTTAATCGTTCAGCAGCTGACATACTGTCAGTGCCAAGGTCAGCAATCATCCACACTCCCATTGTTAAAATAGTACCTAATATTAATAAAGAACCAATAGTTTTAGAATTCATTTTTATCCTCAAATAATGTATAAAAAATATTCTATTTTTGTTATAACTTTTCTTAATTTTAATTGCAAGGTAAATAAAAACATTAAAAGATCAAAAATTGCTAGTGATTCTTTAGCATCTTCTTGAATTTCAAATTTCATTTCTAACTTAAATATTTACAACACTACCGACATCAAATCCATTTCTTTTTTATTAGAATCAGAGTATCTTTTTCCAACCCCAACTTCTTTGAATCCAAGTTTTTTTAACACATTACCCGATGCAAAATTGCCGACAAAATATCCTGACTTAATTTTAGGTGAATCTAGTTTTTCCAATGCATATTCTAATAAATATTTGCTTGATTCTGTAGCATATCCTTTTCCCCAATAATCTTTTCCTATCCAATAACCAAGATCATAATAATTGTCACCATCAAGAGTTAAACTTACGCCACCTATTAATTTATTATCCCAAAATATATTTAAAGCATATTGATTACTCTCACTAATTAAAAGGTAATCTTCACAATCATTGTAAGTATAAGGATAAGGAACATTTGCCAGCCATTTAACAACTTCCCAATCACCTATTTGTGAAACAAGTGATATTTTATCTTGTTTACTTATAGTTTTTCTTAATATCAATCTATCTGTATGAATTTCAGGCATATTCAAATTATAGCCATATTTCCAACTAGAGAATAACTATCATTTGAATAAATTAACACAAAACGTGTAAACATATTTTAAATTTCCATACTATCTGATATATATTAGTATGTTAGAAAAAATTAGAGATAAAACAAGAGATGATTTATATCAGAATTTAATAAATTTAGGAATAGACTGCGAGCTATCTAAACGAGGAATCCGAGCTGATAAACTGCAAAACCCTTGGCACCGTAAAAGTTTAGGTGTTATAAAAATAAATTCTAATTATCCTATAGATTTTATTAACATTATAAAAAAAGATAGGAGTAAAGATAGCCCTCCAAGATGGTGGTATTATTTTGCAATTCCAACTGATTTAATGAAATCAAAATCTGATTCAATAGAAATAAGATCAATTAGGAAAAAAACTTTCCCGATATTTGGAAAGGTTAAATCTATTGAATGGAAACACAACGCCCATAGTCAAAATTTAGCCAGTCAATTTACACAAGACTCTGAAATAAATTCACTGGCTATAAATATCGGTAATGTAAAAATAGAAAGTATAAATAAAGATTTTTCCGGATATACTTTCTCTGGTTTTACAATTGAAATTGAAAGAAAGAATTGGAAGGATTGGGGGAATAATAGACAAATATCGC
>CAZMBU010000094.1:0-4407 GCA_964564565.1 uncultured Dehalococcoidia bacterium
TCAGCTATACTAATCTATAGGATTTCATTCAATTAGTCAATAATACTATCGATATCTAATTTGATACTTGGACCCATAGTGCTTGCTAAATGAATATTTATGAGAAAATCACCTTTCAATTTGCTGGGCCTAGATGAATTGATTGTATTTATTAAATCTTTAATATTATCTTCAATTTTACTATCTTCAAAACTAGATTTACCAACCACGCTATGTATATTTGAATTACTATCTAATTTATACATTGCTCTACCCGATTTACATTGCTTTATAGCTGATTCCAAACTATCAGAATTAACTACAGTCCCATTTCTTGGGCTAGGCATCAAGCCTTTAGTACCTAATTCTTTTCCAATTTTAGATACATTTCCCATCATTTCAGGTGTAGATATAGCTATGTCAAAATCAGTCCAACCTTTTGATACTCGATCAATCAAATCTGTGGCACCTACAAAATCTGCTCCAGCACTTTCAGCTTTTTGTGAATCACCAGCTTGTGCAAATACAGCTATTTTAGAATTTCTTCCCGAACCATGAGGTAAATTAACATATCCTCTAATATTTTGTTCTGAATCTTTTGGATCACATCCTGTTCTTATATGTATTTCTATCGTTTCGTCAAATTTAGCATTTGATAAATTTTTTACCAATGAAATAGCGTCTTTCAAA
Organism: uncultured Dehalococcoidia bacterium; assembly: GCA_964564565.1. GTDB lineage: Bacteria > Chloroflexota > Dehalococcoidia > Lucifugimonadales. The sequence continues at coordinate 670 of CAZMBU010000094.1, forward strand.
TCGTATTTTTTACCAAATTCAACTTTTTCTAAGTTTGCTTTTAATCTTTTCATATATTCCTATCCTTCAATAACTTCAATTCCCATACTTCTAGCTGTTCCTTCAATCATTTTCGAAGCATTTTCTAGATCGTGAGCATTTAATTCTTCCATTTTTTCTTTTGCTATTTTCAAAAGATCTGATCTTTTTATTGTCCCGACTTTATTTATATGTGGAACAGGACTGCCTTTATCAATTTTTGCAACTTTTTTTATATATTCAACAGCAGGAGGAGTTTTAGTAATAAATGTAAAAGATTTGTCTTGATATATAGTAATTTCTACAGGAATTACTTCACCTGACTTGTCAGCAGTTCTTGCATTATATTCTTTAACAAAGTCCATAATAGCAATTCCATGCGGACCTAAAGCAGTTCCTACTGGGGGTGCAGGGGAAGCTTTTCCACCTTCAATTTGTAATTTTACTAATGCTGATATTTCTTTAGCCATATATATCCTTATTTATTCTTTCTCAACTTGATAAAAATCTAATTCAACCGGAGTATCACGACCAAAGAAAGAAACCATAACAGTAACTTTAGATTTGTCTTCGTCAATTTCTTCAACTGAACCTATAAAATCCATAAAAGGACCATCTATAATTCTTAAAGTATCACCCCTATTAAATCTTGATGTAAAACTAGGTGCAGTATCTTGATAATTAAGTATTGAATTTACTTCTACTTCATCTAATGGAACTGGACGCACTCTCTTTTCATTTTCATCTTCTGATGATACAAAACCTGTAACTCCTGGAGTGTTTCTCACATCAAACCACATTTCATCATCCATTATCATATTGATCAAAATATAGCCTGGGAAAACATTTTTTTTAACTTCAACTTTTTGGCCTTCTTTTATTTCAATTTCGTCTTTTTTCGGAACTACAACATCTATAATTTTATCTGAATATCCTTGATTTTTTGCTTTTTGTTTTAAATTTTCTTGCACTTTATCTTCCTGCCCCGAATACGTATGAAGAATATACCACTGTGAATCGCTCATATTATTTCTGCTCTTGATTTTAGTTATATATAAAAAATGCAATTATTTTAGAAAAGGCCAAATCAATTACTCCTAAAAATAATCCAATAACAATAGCTATAGAAACAACTATGATACTTAATCTTGTTGTCTCTTCTTTAGTTGGCCAAGTGACTCTTCCTAATTCAGCATAAATCTCTTTGATAGATCTAGATACATTCCCAAATCTATTCCTTGACGTAGGAGCTTGACTTGATGGGGTTTGACGATTCATTTAAGATCTCACTTCTTTAAAATTTTTATGAGATCTACATGTCTTGCAATATTTTTTAAGTTCAATCCGATCAGGAGAATTCCTACGATTTTTTTCAGATGTATATAATCTGATACCGCAAGTTTCACAACTAAAATTTATTACTGTTCTAACAGCATTTTTTCTTGCCATAATATTTTAATAACCTTCTATATTCAATAATTGATAGGAAATTATTTGATTACTTTTGTAATCACACCTGAACCTACTGTTCTTCCACCTTCTCTTATAGCAAAACGCAATTGATCTGCCATAGCTATAGGAGTTATAAGTTTGATATTCATCTTAACATTATCTCCGGGCATAATCATTTCAACTCCACTAGGTAATTCACATTCCCCAGTTACATCTGTTGTTCTAATATAAAATTGTGGTTTATATCCATTAAAAAATGGTGTGTGTCTTCCACCTTCTTCTTTGGATAATACATATACTTCAGCTTCAGCTTCAGTATGAGGGGTAATAGCACCTTTGGCACAAATTACTTGCCCTCTTTCTATATCATCTCTTTCTACACCTCTTAATAACAATCCAACTGCATCACCAGGTTCGCCTTGATCAAGTAATTTGTGAAACATCTCTACTCCTGTAACCACAGTTTCAGATTTTTCTTTTATTCCAACGATCTCAACTGTCTCTCCAGGTTTTACAACACCTGTTTCGATTCTACCAGTTACAACTGTTCCTCTGCCTTTAATATTAAAGACATCTTCAACAGGCATAACAAAAGGTTGATCTTTAGGACGATCAGGAACTTCAATAGTTTCATCAACTGCTTTCATCAACTCCATAATCTGATCTCCAGCTTCACTATCCGGATTTTCCAAAGCATTTAGTGCACTGACTTTAATTATAGGAATATCGTCACCTGGAAAACCATATTCGGTTAACAATACTCTTAATTCCAATTCTACTAACTCTAACAATTCAGGATCATCCATCTGATCAACTTTATTTAGAGCCACAACCATAGATGGGACCTGTACTTGCCTCGCTAACAAAATATGTTCTCTTGTTTGGGGCATAGGACCATCAGGAGCACTCACTACCAAGATAGCACCATCCATTTGAGCTGCACCAGTAATCATATTTTTTACGTAGTCAGCATGCCCAGGGCAATCTACATGGGCATAATGTCGACTTTCTGTTTCGTATTCAACGTGAGTAATAGCTATAGTAACACCTCTTTCTTTCTCTTCAGGGGCATTATCTATAGAATCAAAAGGCCTATCTTTAGCAAGCCCTTTTTTAGCTAACACACTTGTGATAGCTGCAGTTAAAGTAGTTTTCCCATGATCAACGTGACCTATTGTTCCAACGTTAACATGAGGTTTAGATCTGTCAAATTTTTCTTTAGCCATAATATTTCTCCTAATTAATTTTCTATTTTGTTTAAAATGGAGCCCACAAGCAGAGTTGAACTGCTGACCTCGTTCTTACCAAGAACGCGCTCTACCACTGAGCTATGCGGGCTCACACGAATAATTTAAATTTCGTGCAAGCTTCTTATTTAAATATTTGCATGGAGGGAGCAGGATTCGAACCTGCGTAGCCCTTACGAGCGTCAGATTTACAGTCTGATGGATTTAACCACTCTCCCATCCCTCCGAAAAATAAAAGATATATAAAGTATCAATTAAATCTATCAGTAGGGTCTGAGCCCAAGAGGGGATTCGAACCCACTGACCTGCCGATTACAAGTCGGCTGCGCTACCACTGCGCCACTTGGGCATATACCCCTCACATGCAATATTTTTATAATTTTAAAAGAACCAATTCTAATCAAAAAAGTCAGCCTTTTGGCTGACTGTCAATCATTGTACAATGAGGCAAGGATAAGGTCAAGAAATTTATCTATATTTATAAAAATATATTTATTTAAAAATTTGCCCTATTTCAGAAATATTATCAAGAGTAACAATATCTAAATCTATATCTTTAATATAACTTGAATTTTTTGCCATTTTGCCGATAAAAGCTTTTTGTATACCCAATCTTTTACCTTCCTTCAGAATTTTTTCTAAATCTGGAGGATTTCTAATTTCTCCTGTTAAAGCTACTTCTCCAATTGCAAAAACATTATTCATAAATCCTGTACTATACAAACTTGATAAAATTCCTAAACATACTCCAAAATCTGCATATACATTTTTAATTGATTGCCCTTTCATGACATTAATTATAACGTCATGATTTCCAAGAGGAATTTTACAAATTTTGTTCAATACAGATATTAAAATCGACAATCTGTTGGTATCGTATCCTTCTGATAATTTCTTTGGATAATTATTATATGATTTGGCGATTAAGGCTTGCAATTCATAAAAAACCAATCTCTGCCCGCTAGGTATAGGAATTAAAATGCTACCACTGACTTCCGAATTATAATCTTCTATCATAGTA
>CAZMBU010000095.1:0-4405 GCA_964564565.1 uncultured Dehalococcoidia bacterium
ATAGTTATTGCAGACAAAAAGGTGATACAAAGATTTTTTTTCTAAATAATAAGATGGAGAAATATGAAAGCAATTTATCCGGGTAGTTTTGATCCAGTACATAATGGGCATTTGGATTTAATTAATAGAGCCTCTGATTTATTTGAACATCTAACAGTTGCAGTATATGATGAACCAAATAAAAATGTTTTATTTACATCATCAGAAAGGGTGAATTTAATTTTAGAATCTATTTCACCCCATAATAAAAATGTAGATGTTGTCTCATTTTCGGGATTAGCAGTAGAATTTGCCGACTCGTTAGGTTCTAAATTTATATTGAGAGGATTAAGAGCAGGGTTTGATTTTGAATTAGAATTTGAAATGGCTTTAATGTGGAAAAAATTAAATAAAAATGTAGATGTTGTTTGTCTCATGAGTTCATTAGAATATCAGTTTGTTTATTCTAGTAGAATTAAAGAAGTTGCTAAATTAGGTGGTAACATTACTGGACTAGTTCCAGATAATGTAATTGATGCATTTAAATTGAAATTCAAGTAATATATTTTAAGGAGAAAAAAATGCTAAATGATGATTTAATTAAAAAAATAGATGATTTAATAGATTCAGGGGTTAAAGTTCCGGGGTTTGGCAAGAAAGTTATGATAGACACAGCTAAGATTGATCAATTTATTAAAGAAGTTACAGATTTGGTTCCGCAAGATATACAAGAAGCTAAAGAGATTATAAATCAAAAAAATAGTATTTTAGCTCAAGCAAATATGGAAGCACAGAGAATAATAGAATCTGCAAATCGAGATTCTGACGATATATCATCTAAAAGTCAGGTTGAATTTGAAAAATTGGTTGAAGAATCATCGGTAATTGAAGAAGCAAATAAAAAATCAGATTCTTTAGTAGAAAAATCTAAAAATCAAGCAGATGATATCATTAAAAGAGCAGAGCAAAAGGCAGAAAATATAATTAATTCAGCAGATCAACAGATTATGAATAAAAAAGAAGGTGCTGATAATTATACTAAAGAAGTTTTGTTTGACCTTGAAGAAAGATTGGCAGATATAATTGGTCAAGTAAGAAGAGGTATTGACTCTTTAAATTTATCAGAAAATAAAGAAACTACTGAATAGTTTTTATTCTGCTATTCTACTCTAAATACACTTTTAAGTTCTTCTACTATATCTAGTTTAATGATTTTATCAATTGCATCATCAATCGCTGCCTGTGTTGATTTATATGTCATAAAAACTAATTCTGCGCCACTATCAAGATTTGGATTTTCTTTTTGAATCACAGATGCAATTGAAATCTCTTTTTCACCTAGTATATTAGACATTTTAGATAGAACCCCTGGTTGATCTTTCACTACAAATCTTAAATAGAATCTAGATTTTAATTTTTTTATATCAATTAATGGAATTTTTTTGTCTATATTTGGAATAGATTGTATAGAATTAGTTTGATTTCTAATTAAACTAATCAGATCATTTAAAATAGCTGACGTTGTAGGTGAAGCTCCGGCTCCAGGGCCTTGAATGATAAGTTCACCTAGCATGTCTGCTTTAATTTCAATAGCATTCATAGCACCTGAAATTTTTGCAAGAGGTGTTGTTATATTTATCATTGATGGATGTACCCTTGCAAGGATTCCATTATTATAATTTTCAACAATAGCTAATAATTTAATTGTATATCCTAATTCTTTTGCATAATTAAAATCAGTGGTATCAATATTTTTTATACCTTCTACGTATATATCATCAATTTTTATTTGGGTATTAAATGATAAAGATGAAAGTATGGCTAGTTTGTATCTGGCATCAAAGCCTTCAACATCATTAGTTGGGTCTGGTTCTGCATATCCTAAATTTTTTGCTAGATCGAGTGCAGAATTAAACTCCATTTTGTTTTCTTCCATTTCAGTTAAAATAAAATTACTAGTACCATTTATAATTGCACGTATTGATTGGATTTTTGCGGTAGAGAGATCTCTAATAAGTGTTGATATTATTGGAGTTCCTGAAGCTACAGCTGCTTCAAAAAAAACAGAAACATTGTTTACTTTGGCTAAATCAAAAATTTCTTTTCCGTGAGATGCAATTAAATCTTTATTCGCTGTAATAATAGATTTATTTGATTTGATGGCCTGTACAACATATGAGTATGAAGGATTTGTACCCCCCATTAACTCCACAACTACGTTAATGCTTTCATCTTCAAATATTTCGTTTGGATTAGTAGTTATTATGTCAGGATCAATATTAGCAGTTCGTTTTTTTGATTTATTAGCAATTAAAATTTTTTTTATAGTAATTTTGTAACCAAAAGAATTTTCAATTGAATTTGTTTGTAAATTTAATGCATTTACAAATTCGGTTCCTATATTTCCCAGACCTAATATGGCAATATTGATAGAGTTTTTCATAACTTTTATTGTAAGATTCCTAATTCTTGAAGTCTAGATTTTTTTTCCTTTTCAGGTTTTTTTAATGTTGAGACACTAAGCTGTTTTGTTAACCATCCATGTACTTCTGAGTTGAAATTTGCGCTCACATTAAATTCTTTTCTTTTAGTGTTTAACCAATCTTTTAAAGCCTTTGTTTTCAATTGATCTAATTCCTCTTGAGCTATAGGCCTTGCAGGGTCTTTATCTGATATCATGAAAAAATATAAAAGAGGTGGACTTTTGATACTTTGAGCTTCAATGCTAAGTAAATTAGGTTCTAAATCAAAGATAATATAGTCATATTCAGGGAAAATCCCTTTAGGAATCCAACCTATCTCACCGCCTCTTCTTATTACTTCCTCGTTGTCTTTGGAAAATTCTCTTACAATATATTTAAAAGGTGTCCCATCTTCATATTTTTTTTTCATTATATCTATTTCATCATCAGGCAATATCATTATTCTATGTAGGTATACTTGCTCTGCAACTGTTGGAACAGTTTCTCCTACATATTGTCTCATTTGCTCTCTTAACATGCTCCAGCGAGTGAATTTTTTGTATTCTTCTTCACTTAATCCTACCGATGTAAGATAATTACTAAAAATTTCTTTAAATTCCCTTTCGATTTGTACAGGATCTGGAGATTCTTCGTTATTGTATGATGGCATAAAAACATCTCTAGTATAAATTTCTATTTGTTCAGGGGGAATAATAATTCCAAGGCTTGGTGCAATTTGATCCATAATTTCATTTTCAATCATGTTTTGAAGTGCTTTAAAGATTTCTTCACTATTTTTCATCTGAGATCCGATCATCTCAGAATTTTTTTGTTTTACTCTTAACATTTTTAACATATCTGACCTATCGTACTTTATTTCGCCTACTTGAACTACTGTTTTACCCTGAGGAATGACATACCTCATTACATATCCAGTTGCTAGTACAATTATAAATATGAAAGATATTGCTAAAATCCCATAAAGGATAAATTTATTCCTTAGTTTTTTCCTAGGATCTTTTGCGATTTTATGACGTTTGTCAGTATATTTATTGTTAGTTGTTGACATTAATTTTTTATAATTTTTTAATTAATAAAAAATTAGCTCACCATCCAATTACCATCTACCCCTTTATGGTTAATGGTATAAGGAAGAAGGCCAATAAATCTGGCTCTTTTAATTGCTGTACTTAATAATCTTTGATTTTTTGCTGATGTTCCGGTTTTCCTGGCACTAATAAGCTGTTTATTTGGAGATATGAATTTACCAATAATATTTGTATCTTTGTAATCAGGGATAATTTCTTGTTGTGTAAAAAAACAAATACGTTTTTTCCTTGTGTTAAATTTGAAATTTTTTAATGCTATATTGGGTTTTGGTATTTTATTTTCAGTATTATTTGTTTTTGGTATTTTATTTTCAGTATTATTTGTTTGTTGAGTCAATTATTTAACCTTTGTTGAATTAATTATTACCAAGGTAAAGATTCGTCGTCTGAATTTGATGATTCTGATTCAGATGATTGTTGCGGTGGGTTATTTTGCGATTGTTGCGGTGGGTTATTTTGCGATTGTTGCATAGGATTATTTTGCGATTGTTGCATAGGATTATTTTGTCGTTCAGGATCAGGGTCTTGTACAATTTGTATTTCAAATGCATTAACATCAAGAGAAACTTTTGTTTCCCCCGCATTATCTTGGTAAAGATTGCTTTTTAACCTCCCCTCAGCATAAACATTCATTCCTTTTTTTATATAGTTACCGACAAATTCAGCTCTGCTACCCCAAGCATTTATTCTAAACCATTCTGTTTCATCAATTTGTTGGCCTTCTCTGTTTGTATATCTTCGAGAAACTGCCAGAGAGAATGAGGCGACCGAATCTCCATTTGGGGTATATCTAAGTTCGGCATCCTGCCCGGCATGTCCAATTAGCATTATTTTATTTACAACAAAAAATAAGAA
>CAZMBU010000096.1:0-4380 GCA_964564565.1 uncultured Dehalococcoidia bacterium
CTGGGGCTTTCAAATTTGAAACATTAAATCCAGCAGAATTTAAAGCTATGGCTGAATTTAAATTCTTCCCAGGTACTAATTCAGCAATAAAAGAATGCCTTGAAGGAACCATAAATGCCCATATACCTCCCTGTACAAAAGATACAGTTAAGAGATGTAGCCAATTTATATAATCTGAAAAAATTAAAGCAGCTATTACAAAAGCAAGAGAAGCTGCGGCAAATTGACCTGTCTGTATAATTTTCTGTTTGTCTAATCTATCTGATAAAGCTCCACCAAATAAAGACAAAGATAGCATCGGAAAAGCAAACGCAACGTTAACGTAAGTTAGTTTAGAAGCAGAATTAGTCAATTCATAAGCCAAATAACCTCTTGCTGTCATTTGCATCATTGTAGCCACACCAACAGCAACCATACCTATCCATAAATATAGATACCCCTTAAAATACAAAGGTGTTATAGTTTTAGACATAAAATTAAACATCTAAAAACTCTAAACTATAAATTAATAATATAGAACTATTTTTGAAGCAATAATTAGTAAATATTTTATTAAAACAATATAATTAAACAATAATAATACAGTAATCATAATGAACAAAGATTCAATAACATTTTTACCACAAACAGAAATTGCAGTTATATTTGATTTTGATATAACTTTAACACCAAAATATATGCAATCCATTATATTTGATAAATATAAGATAAATGAAAAAACCTTTTGGAAAGAAACAGAAAACCTAAAATTAGAAGGTTACGATAATGAGCATGCATATATAAAAAATTTATTGAACTATATAGAAATAGGAAAAATTCCCAAATTATCAAATAAAGATTTAAATTCTTTGGGTAAAAGCTTAGAATTCCATAATGGATTTCCAGGTATTATGGATGATTTAAAAACTCTAATAAAAAATAAATCAGACATAGATTCACCCCTAAATCCAGAAATTGCATTTTATGTTATTAGCTCGGGGTTTGAAGAAATGATTGCTGGATCTTCTGTATTTAATAAATTAAAAAAATTATGGGGCTGCACTTTTGCAGAAAACAAAGAAGGCAATATCAATTTTCCTAAGGAAACCATATCTTATACAACTAAAACACAAAAACTTTTTTTAATAAACAAAGGATTACTAGATAATAAAGATAGTTTGAAAGTAAATGATTATATGCCACAGAATACCAGGGTAGTTCCATTTAAAAACATGATTTATGTTGGGGACGGACCCACTGATGTCCCATGTTTTTCTTTAGTGATGCAAAATGGTGGGAAAACTATTGCAGTATATGAGTCTGGTGATACTAAAGCATTTAACGAGTGTTATAGATTAGTAGTAGAATCCAAAAGAGCTGATGTTATGTGCCCCGCAGACTATTCAAAAGGAAGTCAATTATATCTTGCTCTGTTTAAAATGGTAGAAAATATATCAGATGAAATCACAAAAAATTTAACTGACATTAAAAACCAAGGTGCAATTCAAAGTCCTAAGCATATAAATTAATTACATTTGTTATTTTCACATTGTGCAACTTTTAATGATCCGCGACTTGAATCATAATAAGAGATAAATATTCTTCCTTCAGAATCACTGATCATTGAAGCATATGTTCCAATTTTACCAATTTTATCAATGTTTATTATTTCTTTATCTTCACAAATATCATCATCACAATAAACAACACCAAAATTATTACTATTCATATCATAAAAGCTTATCAACACATTACCTGAATTATTTACAATTAATGAATTCCAACTATAAAAAATACCTGGTAATATTTTTGATTCAACTAATTTAACAATAGTTTTATTTTCTTTACAGTTACTGTCCTTGCATATCGCCAATTTCAAATAATTAAGAGTAAAATCATAATAACTAATATATAAAGTATTTAACTGATCTTGAAAAATAGATATATCACCACCTCTTTTCGCAACATCATCTATAACTGTTGATTCATAATTTTCACAATACAGATCCGAACATTGAATTAATTTTACCTGCTGATTTGTCCTATCTTGATAGGCCATAATAGGAGTATCTGTTTCATTATCTAAACTAAGATCTAAATATTCACCTACCATACCGTCTGTATCAACTTGTTTAGTAACAGATTTATCACAATCAGTATCTTCACAAACAGCCAATTTTAAATCATTAAAGTTATTATCAAAATACCCAACAACAGGATGTCCTTGTTTGGTTATATCTATTGAGTTATATTCCCCAACATATCCAGCTTTCCCAGTACCTTTATCTAAAACATTTATCTGAGCTCTGCCACATTTATGATCAAGACATCTTATGACCCTTAAATCCCCATTTTTTCTGTCTAAATAACTAATATAAACTTTCCCACTATTTGCAACAGCAATATCTGTAAAATATCCAAAATCTCCAGCCCAATCTAATAAATGAATTTTTGCTGAAGAGCAATCTATATTTTCACAATAAGCTAATTTCAAATCGCCTGCATTCAAATGATGATAACTTATTATTGGGAATCCATTCTTACTTATTCCAATAGAATTAGCATAGCCCACCAAACCATCATTATCTAATTCTGAAATAAATATATTTTTTTTCTTAGAATAATTTTTGCTGGAAACATCGCCTTCAATTCCCTGATATTTATTATCACTGGTAATTTCAGTTTCTAGTTCTCCTACAATACCCTTGTCTCCAAATTCGCCTTTTGCAGGAGCAGCTCGCCCACCTTCAGAGAAAAATTTCACATCAACATTATAAATAATTACCAAAACTATTGTGGTTGCTATGATCCAATACAGAAAAAATTGGCTTTTAAAGATTTTATTGTAAAGAAAAGTTAAAAATGGTTTTAGTTTTTTCATTGGTGAATATAGAATGAATTGCGGATTATATTATAGCAGAATTATTAGTTTAAATTACTATGCCAATATTCAAATTATTAAAAATAAAAAGTTTCAATATATATCTTATTGCAAATGGGGTAAATGAAATTGGATTTATGTGCAGATTAACTGCCATAGGATGGTTGTCTTACGAGTTGTCTGATTCGCCTTTATTTGTAGGTACTCTAGCTGCGGCAAACGGTGTCTCAATGTCATTGCTTTCATTTTTTGGTGGAATATTAGCAGACAGGTATTCAAAGCCAAAAATAATAATTATTAGTAAATTTATGGAAGGATTAATATTCCTATTAATAGCCATACTTATTCAAATTAATAAAATTGATGAATTAACTCTGATTATTTTAATGTTTGTGAATGGAATCTTAGCTGCTATTTATGTACCAAGCAGCATAGGATTTGTAAAAGAACTTTCTGGTAGCGCATTACTGCTATCAGCTACTGCTCTAGATTTTGGAATAATGACTCTAGTAGGAACATTCGCACCAGCTTTAGCAGGCTTTTTGATAGATAAAATATCTCTATCGTTTACTTTATATTTTTCATTTGGCGCATACATACTTCACAATTTATTAATGTTACCACTCATAAATAAAGGGCAAAAAAGTGATCTGACAAAAGATCTACAAATAATTAAATCAATAAAGTATATATTTAATTTAAATATCATAAGACACCTGTTTATTATAATGCTTGCAATTGCAATTTTAATTTTTGGATTAGAAACACTTTCTCCTGTAATAGCTAAAGATATTTTCAATACAGGGCCAACCGGATTTGGCATTCTGCTATCTGCAGCAGGATTTGGAATGGCAGTTGCAAGTTTAACTATTGCTAGTTTAAAAAGTATAAATATAAATAAACTATTAACTATTAGCATAGCGGGTGGAGGATTAACCTTGATTGCTTTTTCGTTTTCTCCAAATTATCTGGTAGGAATTATGTTATTTGCAGTATTATTTTCTCTAGCAGCAGCATCGGAGTCAGCAATAACTACTATGATACAAACCTCAGTGCCGGACAACATGAGAGGAAAAGTAATATCTATACAAACTTTTACATGGGGAATATCATCACTCACAGGAATATTATCGGGATATATCTCTGAACAATTTGGAATTACATTACTTATATTTATATCTGGAATAATACTGTTCACATTAACACCTATAACAAGATTAATAGCAAAAGAAACTAAATGATGTCATAATTAAAAATATCGAATTTTATAAAGGATTAAAAATGCACGAACTTATAAAAAACTCTGCCACAGAAATTAGAAACAAGCTAATCAATAAAGAAGTAAAACCAACAGAATTAGTAGAAATAAGTCTTGATAGAATTAAAGAAGTTGATCCAATAATAAATGCAATGCCAACAGTGTGCCCTGATAGAGCTATGTCGCACGCAAAAGAAATAGAATCAAAACCTGAATCAGAAAAACCATATCTACAAGGGATTCCATTATCTATTAAAGATCT
>CAZMBU010000097.1:0-4310 GCA_964564565.1 uncultured Dehalococcoidia bacterium
TGATGGACGAGGAATTTCATTACTTCTACCACATGTTTCTGATACTGTATGCGAAGATGCTGCAGAATTAATATTAAATAATAAGAATAAAGTAGCCATACTCACAGGATTTTATATCATATCAGCTGGCGCAACTGAAACTGATGGGCCAATAGGTGCAATTGCAATAGGAAATGCGCTGAAAAAATTAAATTATGATGTCACTTACATCACAGACCAATTTTCTATTGACCCAATTAAGCCTATTTTAAGTTCTGATGATAAATTTGAATTATTTCCATTAACAAGTGTGGACGAAAGTAAAAAATATGCAAAAAATTTACTTGATAAAATTAATCCAAATCTAATCATATCAATAGAAAGATGTGGTATAAATGATGACGGTGACTATCTAAATAGTGCTGGGAAAAAAATACATGAATATAATGCTAAAACTGATTATTTATTTGATCATAATATTCCTAGTATAGGAATAGGTGATGGGGGAAATGAAATAGGCATGGGAAATTTAACTGAAATAATTAAAAAATCAGATTCACTTTCTAATCCACCCTGTGTAACAAAAACTGATATTTTAATACCTACAAGTGTATCTAATTGGGGTGGTTATGGATTAGTTGCTGGCTTATCAAAATTATCAGGTGAAAAATTACTCCCAAGCAGTCAGGAAGATGAAAAACTTATTAAAAACTTTGTTGATGCTGGGGCAGTAGATGGTATTACCGCTTCACAAGTTTACAAAGTAGATAGTTTTGATCTAGATGTAAATAATTCGATTATTAATCGTTTACATCAAGTAATCTAATAAGTACCAATCAATTTTGAATATACCAATAATCTTGAATGGTATAACAAACTAGGAACACAAGTTACTAAAACAGCTTCTGGTCTATCTGCTTTTAAATCCAAAAATAGTTCTTCTTTAGGTATCACTGTTGTTTTATATATCTGATATACATAAGTTTTCTTATCAGTGGATATATGAATAAATAACGATGGGTCTTGTTTTAATAATTCTGGAATTTTAGGTAGCATATGAAAAACATTCCCTTCTTTTCTTATGAAACTTTCTAAATGTCCAAAGTACCAAGATTTTCCAATCCCGCCAGGATTTACACTTTCAGGAATGTGCCCAACTATGTTTTTTGGAGTTTCATAAGATGATGATGATTCCAAATCAATAATTTCCAAATCTGAAACTTTTGAATTTAATCCAATTTCAGAAATAACAATTTTGGTTGGGATTGCTGTTTTAGGAAAATTGATAAAAGGTTTTTTATATAATTTGAAATTATCTGGTAACTTTTTATATAAATTGTCTTCATCAAAATTTTCACCATCAATTAAATCATTTTCATTTAAAATTTCTTTTACAGAATCTTTGCTAATTTTATTATCTGTTCCAAAAACAAGATTTTTGTTGTCATTTGCAATTCCACTCACATTTGAGTCAGAAGTTAACAACTCAATTTCTGAATTCAAATCTTTCAATTCTTCATCTTTGAAGAAAATCAAACCTAATAAAGACAAAGATACAATCAAACAAACAAATCCTATAATTTCAAAAATACGATATCTAAGTATTGAATGTATAATTTTCAATATAATATTTTTTTATCTAACTCTTGGTGAATGCGATTCTCCGCTAGCGATTGGTTCATCAAGATAGACATCACCATTTCTAATTTTTAGATTATAACCACAATCAGGAACATTACAAACCCAGGCTTTATAATGAATTGCTGCTCCATGATTACCAAAATCTGACAAAGGCAATAATTGTCCTTTGTTACATCTCATACAATTGGGGAACTGATATGTTTCAGCCACTTTACTCTCCTCCACTCAAATTTATACCATTAATTAAATAATATTATAGTCTACATTATTTATTATTACCAACCAAATAATTCTTTTGAATTATTATAAAAAATATTATTCAAATTATTTTTATTTAGATCAGATTTCTTAATATAATCTACAGCTCTATTAATATTAATCAATCCATAGTCGCTTCCAAATAACATTTTCTCATCACCTAATATCTGTTCAAAAATTTTCACAATTGAAGAGTCATATAAAAAATCTATTGCAGCTGTATCAAAATATACATTCTTTAATTGTTTACTTATTTCAGGCATTAAAAAATAAATTGGTAAACCTCCTCCTAAATGTGCAAATATAATTTTCAATCTGGGATATTGCAAAGCAAAAGAATATAAAATTGAAGGATGCATTTCTCCCTTACCATTATATTTGTGTCCTACAGGTTCAGATGAATGTATTGAAAAAATCATTTTATTTTCAATAATATAATCTATTATTGGGTCCATTAAATTAAAATCTAATAAATCAAATCCCTGAATATCAGGATGTAATTCACCTATCCCTGAAATACCAAGCTTCTTGATTCTTTTTAATTCTTCTGTACATTTATCTAAGCCCCATGAAGGATTTATAGATCCTAAAGCTTTTACCCGATTGTATTTATTTGACAACTCAATTAAGAAATCATTAGTATATTTTGTTAATTCATAATCTATATAACCAATACTTTGAATGACGAGTTTAAGTTTTGAATTATTGTTCAATATCATTTTAAGGTCATCTTCTGTGCAAATTTGAGCATCTTCATTTGCGTATAATTGATTAAAATTGGCATCAATTTTACAATACTTAATTCTATTGCTTTTCATTTCATCGGGGAAAAAATGGGTATGTACATCTATTAAATTCATAGTAATATATCTTGAAGATAGTTTATAAAATAATATTATTAATATTTAAACTATACTTTAAATGCTTTTAAATATAAAAGAGGAAAAAAGCCATGAATATTTATGATGAAATAGGTGTAAAAAAAGTTATAAACACGTTGGGAAATTCAACAGTTCTTGGAGGAAATACCACTTCAGGTGAAGTAAAAGAAGCTATTGAATCTGCCTCAAAAAATTATGTAAGCATGCAAGAATTAACAGATACTTGTCGTAAATTAGTTGCTGATCTTATCGGAAGCGAATCAGCATTAATTACCCCGGGAGCTGCTTCTGCTTTATCATTAGCAACTGCTGGTGCTATGACAGGAACTAACAGAACTCTTATTGAACAAATCCCCGATACCACTGGCATGAAAAATGAAGTAATTATCCAAACTCAATTAAGAGTCCCATACGATAAAGCAATTGAAGTTGCTGGCGCAAAATTAATTGAAGTCGGGTCGCCGGAAAAAACATCTGTAGAACATATAACCAACGCCATAAATAAAAACACCTTAGCAATTCACTATTTACCTGGTGGAGAAAGTGTTAAATCTTCAGGAAAACATACTAATGCATTAGATATACAAACAGTGATCAAAATTGCAAAAGATAATAATATTTATGTAATAGTAGATGCTGCCGGACAAGTGTACCCTACTGACAACCTCACAAAATATATAAAAATGGGTGCTGATGCAGTTGCCTATGGAGCAAAATATTTTGGCGCATTAAATGGTACAGGGATTTTGGTTGGTAGTTCTGAAATAGTAGAAGCGGCAAGGCTACACAGTTTTATTGGATTTGAATTCGAAAAATTAAGATCTATTGGCAGATCTATGAAAATGGATAAAGAAGATGTGATTGCAGTATACGTTGCATTGAAACAATGGATGACAATGAATCATGAAGAACGAATAGAAATTGCAGAAAAAAAAGCTTTAATACTTAAAGATAAAATATCATCTGTTTCCAATATAACCATATCTGATCCTGATATTTCAGGAACAACAATAGGCTTGAAAATAACTTTAAGTGAAAATTGCCCACTTAATGCTGATCAATTGTCAGAAAAACTTGCTGCTGGAAATCCAAGTATATGGGCAAGAGGTGATGATGATACTTCTATAATATTTAGAATGGGGACAGTCAATGAAGAAGATTTAGAAATTGTTTCAGATAAATTAAAAGAAATACTAAATTAAATTATGTTTAATATTGAATTATTACGCTCTGACAAAGAATCTGTAATTAAATTATTAAAAAGCAGAAATGTTGATATATCATCTCTAAACTATATATTAGAACTGGATATTGAAAGAAGAAAACTCATAGAACTAACAGATAACTTCCGTTCAGAAAGAAATAAAACTTCTAAAGAATTAAGTGCCCTGAAAAAAAAGCCAGAATCAATTATTGTAGAGATGCGAAAATTGGGTGATGAAATAAAAGAATACGAAAAAAAATTAGATAACATAAATAGTGATTTACAAAATTTACTACAATCTATCCCAAATTTACCATCAAAAGATATACCAGTGGGGCCTGATGAAG
>CAZMBU010000098.1:0-1021 GCA_964564565.1 uncultured Dehalococcoidia bacterium
TTTGTTTTCACCATTAATATCAACAATTTTTGAAACGCCTTTGTCTGTATATGATACTCGTAAATTATCATTTACTATTTTTAAGTTTGGCTGAGGATTATATGCAAATTCATCTGTATTTAAATTTGATACAGAATCATTATTTATATCTACTTTGAATAATGATGAATTTCTTCCATCACCTTCCTTGTTATCTGATGTACCTATGATAAACAGAGAATTATCATCATTACTCCATGTTATGCTTCCAATTCCATTAAAATAAGTTGTTATTCTTTTTCTTTCAGAAGAATCAATGTCAAATACATGTATATCTTCTCTCCAGTGGGTGTCTCGTGAATCACCTTGATCACTTATAAATGCTAAATTTTTGCCGTCATTTGAGAATACAGGATGGGTATCATCCCCTCCAGTATTTGGAATTGATGTAACATCTTTATGAATTAAACAATATATTGATATCTTGTTTAATTCATCTCCTAACCATCCAACGACATCTTGCCTGTATCTTATTCTATTAACAACATATGGCTCTGAATCATTATCTCTTTCTTCAATATTCCTATACGTATAAGCTATATGCGATGAGTCATTATTCCAATTGAAAGCACCTGTTGAATCATAAGCTGTTGATATAGTTTGATTATTCGAAGTTATTTGAGTTTCATTGCCGTTAGATAAATCTTTTATAATTAAAGAATTAAGTGTTAAATTATCACTAATTTGATTCTTTTTTATGTATGCTAAATTTTTACCGTCTGGGGAAATTTTTGGTGTTGAATCATTATTCCCATCAGTAACTTCTGAATTAATATTAGTTTCTAATTCAATTTTATATATCTTAGATTTTCTTTTATTTGAATTTATTTCAACACTGTTTTCTTGATAATATACAGCATCAGAATTTTCATCATATGAAATCCATGAAATATTTTTTAAATCTGATATATATTTATTAATTAATTTCATATTTAATCCTTTATTTATTTAATATCGAATATTACAGGTTGAAGAAATTCTT
>CAZMBU010000098.1:1031-4289 GCA_964564565.1 uncultured Dehalococcoidia bacterium
ATCACTCTACGTCCTAATTCCGATATATCAGATGAATCTTCTATTGTTGCAAAATGATTTGCAGGGTGTTGACCCGCTTTGCTTGCAAAAGCAACTTTATCGTAAGGAATAACTATTTCTTTCATAGATTCAAAACCAGGATAAAACATTATTTCCCCTTTGGCTAAATAAATCGAATGATTTTCAAAAGGAACTTCATCTATTTCTAATACTCCTAAATCTATCCAAACTCCAAAACCACTCCATCTTGTTTGCATCAATTTTCCAGTTAAAGGTAATATTTTTAATATTGCTTCACAAGTCTCCGGAGCGTCGTCCCATAATAATTTAGCTTTAAAACTTAATTCTTTACTTTTTATATGTAAATATTGATTATTCATGACTATTTAAATTTAAAATTATAAACTCGTTCTAGTGTATAATAATTCAAATGAAAGAATCTATAATAAATTCAAAATTATCTCAATCAGCTCTGAATATAGGCGCAGGTTCACCTACAGATGCTGGTATGTCTTTCAGAGGTGAAACTGATCATCCAAATCCAATACAAATAGCAGGAGGAATTCCAGATTTCCCTACTTTACCTATAAGTGATTTTACTCAAATGCTAGAACAAGCTTCCTTAGAAGAAACGGAAGGTAGTTATAATTATGGCGGATGGTTTGGTTATGATGGTTTAAGAGAGCAAATAGCCAAACGTCAAACAATTCTAGATAGAAAAAAATTAACACTAAATAATTTTATTGTACATAATGGCAGCTCAGGAGCTCTTGAAAATGTGTGTAAAACCCTTTTAGACCCAGAAGACGTTGTTATTGTTGAACAACCATCATATTCAGGAACAGTAAGAGCTATCCGTGGTTTCAATTGTGATGTTGTTGAAGTAAAAATGAATAATGACGGCATTGATATTCCTGAATTAAAATCAACAATTTTAAATTTAAAAAATAAAGGTAAAAATATAAAATTTATTTATACAATCCCTGATTTTCATAACCCAACGGGTATTCTTACTTCTGACAAAGTTAAAACTGAATTGTGTGAAATTTCTTCATCAGAAGACATTTTTATAGTAGAAGATGCAACTTACTCTGAATTATATTTTAATGGCAATCAACCCACTCCATTATTTTCATTAGACGATAATGATAAAGTTATTAAACTTGGGACATTTAGTAAAATAATTTCAACAGGTATTAGGGTAGGGTGGATACAAGCACATGAATCAATAATTCAAGCTTGTTCTCAAACTAGATTCGATATGGGGAATAGTCCTTTGATTCATAGAGCCCTTTCTTTATATCTTTCAACTAATCTTCTTAATGATCATGTTGACAGCATGAGACAAATATATAGAGAAAAAATGGAATGTTTTACTGAAAATTTAATGAATAATTGTGAACCGTATGTGAAATTTCACAAACCAACGGGAGGCTTTTTTCTTTGGGTTTCAATCAAAGGTGTAACAAATAAAGAATTAAGACAAGCTGCATCTGAAGATGGAGTTTTATTTCCTAGTGGATCTTTATTTTATACAGATCGTGATGAAAATAAGTGGACTTCTCATGTTCGAATGGCTTATAGCAAATCTTCTTTAGCAGAATTAAAAGAGGCTACTGAAAGATTGCAAAAAACTTTTCAGCGTATTGTAGATTAATTTAATTAGGGTAAATTATAATACCTCGTCCATCTAATCCTTTCTCAAGATCTTCAAAAGCTTCATTTATTTGATCTAATTTGTAAGTTCTCTCCACTAATGCCCTTATATCTATTTCACCTTTTAAATAATGTTTTATTATCTGTTTAAAACTTTCATGCGGGCTAATAGAGCCATAAAAACTTCCAATTAATGTTTTTTGATCTCTACATAATCCAATCATATCAGCATTTACAGTATCACCTATTGGTGCTAATCCAACAATTACTGTTGTTCCTTTACGTTTTGTAGATTCTATAGCTTGGTTTGTAACTGAACCTCTACCAAAAGTATCAAATGCCATGTCTACACCATTTCCCGTTATAGACATAACTTCTTTAACTGGATCAGATTTTAATGAATTTATTGTATGAGTAGCACCAAATTTCATGGCAAATTCCAATTTATGGTCTTTTATATCTACTGCAATGATATTATTACTGTTTAAAATTTTGGCTCCCATTATTGCACTCAAACCTACACCACCTAACCCAAATACAACAATATCTATACCAGGCTTGGAAGCTTGTTGATTAAGAACTGCACCTATACCAGTAGTAACACAACATCCAATTAAAGCTGCAACATCCATAGGGACTTCATCTGGTAATAAATATAAAGATTGCTGAGGGCAAATTAAGTATTCGGAAAACAAACCTAATTTTTGCATTTGATGAATTGAGTTTCCATCCTTTTTTAATCTTAAAGTACCATCATATTGTTTCGTGTTTAATGCTGTACTTGTAGTACATAAATTTACAAATCCACTTAAACAATATGTACAATTACCGCATCCAGATATAAAAGCAGTGATAACTCTATCCCCAGGTTTAAAATTTTGGACACCCGGACCAACAGAATCGACATAGCCAGCCCCTTCATGCCCTAAAACAACAGGCATAGGCATTTTATTATCACCTACCATATAGTGATGGTCAGACGCGCATATTCCAGCTACAGATGTTCTAACTCTTACTTCACCATGCCTTGGTTCTTCTTGATTTAATGTTTCAATCTGTAAAGGTTTATTTGCTTCGTATAATACAGCAGCTTTTGTTTCAAACATTCTAGTCTCCTAATAATTCAAATCTATAATTAAGGTTCTTATTTTCATAATTAACTTTATAGTAACCAGAGGGATCATTTCCCAATGGTACACCAATACTTGAAACAATTATATTTTTAATATTTTTATAATTGTTTATTTTATTTTGATGCATATGCCCAGAGAAGATATTTACAGATTTATTATGATTACTTAAAATATCAATGATTTCAAGTCTTGTTTCTTTATCAATGTTCCAAGTGCTTTTATCTTCATTAACATCTTCGGCATATAGTGGGTGATGCATAAAAATAAATAAATCTTCATCATAATCATGCATGGCATCTTTTAGTAAATTTAATTGGTTAATGTAGTCTTTAAGAAAATTTTTATGGTTTCTGAAGATTGAGGAATTTAAAAAAATTAATTTTAAATTATCATGTTCAACTTTATAATAATCCGGACCAAATCTCTCTCTATATAAATTTAATGAATATTCAGATATTTTATCTTCTTT
>CAZMBU010000099.1:0-2171 GCA_964564565.1 uncultured Dehalococcoidia bacterium
GATAAAGATTGGATGATTTTGCAGGCTTAGGCCAGTAATCTGCCTGTCTAATTGCTCTTGGTCCGTATCTTGCACCTGGTCGGCCTACGACACCCATATCCACCGGTGCTCCTATAATAGCTATATCGGCATTCATGGATTTAAGTTCTTTAGCATTAACTGCAAAAGGAGTCCCTAAGTATGTGGGCATACCTATATAGCTTGGATGTAGTTCACCGTCATGTAATACTGGCATGTTATTTAGTGAAAGCTAGAGCTTGTGCAGGATTAGATATTAAAATTTTATTTATAAGATCTTGATTATATCCACGTTGGAGCATTCTTGGAACTATGAAAGATAGGATATAACTAAAACCCCATCCCCCATATTTTAATGTTTGAACTTTTGTACATACGTCATGAGCTATTAATATTTTTGATGAATAACCTTCATTTGCTAACCAAAGAATATCAGCTATTCTTTTAGCATCTGATGGCATATCTATTAATTCATTTGCAGGATAATAAGCTTTTTCTCTTCCAAATAAATCCCATTCAAAGAAACAACCTTTTTCTCCAATTCGTTTTAATGTGTCTTTTTCAAATACAGTTCTGTCCAAATGTCCCATTATCACATTTTCAAGATCTGCTCCAGCTTTTTCCAGTATGTCAATTGCAACTAATGGAGCATGCTCATCTCTGCCAGGATGAATAAGAATAGGGCATCCTGTCTCTTTTTGGGCAATTGCTGATGCTATTAAGGTTTTTTCTTCTTCAGGATGTAATGGATGAGAACAACCTACTTCTCCAATGACTCCCGTTTTAATATTTCGCCCATCAACTCCCATTGTAATATCGTTTATGATTATTTCAGCAAGATCCTCACTAGTATTTTGGGTTACCCATTTGGGGTGATATTGATGAACATAAAATGATCCTCCCATAATGATATGTGTATCAGTTAGATTAGAAACTTTTAACAAACCTTCTGCATCTCTTTTTATCCCTATACTTGTAGCTTCAACCAGGCTTTTACCACCTAAAGCTTTATATGCATTAACTTCTTCCACTGCAGTATCAATGTCACGTAGTCTTCCGTTATCTTTATTTTTCCATCCATGATGGTATATTAAACCTATATTATCTATTGATACCGCTTCATTAAGAACTTTTCTTCTACTAGACCCAAGATCCTGGTTTCTCCATTTTTTTTCTTTTTCAGAGTTAGGTTCATTAATAGGATCAGTAGAGTCGAATAAAATATGCTCATGAGTAAGAGTTATACCTAATTCGTCAGGATTAATTAATCCTCTAACAGTTTGTATTTTTCCTTTTGTATCTGACATTGTTATCACTTTATTTATTTAATTCTATTATGTGAGATCGAATTTAATTTTCAAGCAAATTATTAATAACAATTATATTTTATCTTTCATTTTCTGCATTTTTTTTTGGATCATATCCAATTGTTTTACGGGCTTGATCTAAATCCCAAAATCTCCATTTATTGCTTGAAACACCATAAAAGATTTCAAAATTAAGATTTTCTTTTTCAATACATTTGTCTATTAATTGGGCGAGATCCTCGTGATATAACATTGTTGCAAAATGACGTACATCAGTTTTTGGTGAATTGTCAGGTCTTACTGTCCCTATTCTTAAACATGCAGATTCTATTCCATGATGTTCAAAGTAATATCTTGCAACTGCTTCTCCAAATGCTTTCGAAATTCCATAATCAGAATCCGGCCTGATTGGTACAGATGAGTCTACTTTTATAATGTTATTAATATCAACTTCATCATATTTTCCTTTTACTATTGATTTATAAGGAAAATCTTTTTCAAAGTTTCCAACTGCGTGATTTGAACTGGCAAAAATTACTCTTTTTATATTATTTATTTTTGAGGCCTCATAAATATTTTTAGTCAATATTATATTGTTATTTAATACCATATCCCATTCAGTAGCTTCTGAAACATTCGCAGCCAGGTGAATAACTGTATCAATGTTTTTAAAAGCGGGAAGTATAGAATTTAGATCATTTGAATTAGTTATTAATGTTTTTAATTCTGGATAATTTTCGTTAGGATTTCTATCCATTCCTGAAAATTCATATTTGTTACCTAAGTTTTTAATAATAACGGAACCTATTAAGCCTGAAGATCCTGTAATGAGTAAAAACTTAGGTA
>CAZMBU010000099.1:2181-4241 GCA_964564565.1 uncultured Dehalococcoidia bacterium
ATTTGTCTTTTTGAATGTTGTAATATAAAAATAAAATATAACTAATTTATTTTAATATATTTGGAGGAATAAAATGCCATATATTGTAAATCATATTCACTTGAAATCCGAAGATCCTAAAATAACGGCAGACTGGTTTGTTAAAGCTTTTAATTTTGAGATAGTTTCAGATGTAGTAAGACATTTTGGAGACAGATTTATTGTAACTAAAGCAGAAGGAGGTATGACTATAAATATATCAGGTGCAAGGGACGGTGAAGAACTTGGTCCTTCAAATGATGATGCTCATTTCGGACTGGAACATTTTGGAATGGATACTGATGATATAGAAGGAGATATTAAAAGACTGGTTAATATGGGAGCAACTCATAAAGAAGGTCCAATCACTATGCCTAATGGAATGAAAATAGGTTTTATATCTGCGCCTGGGGGCATAAGAATAGAATTAATTGAACCTCATTTAATGTAAGAGAATATTATGAATCAAAATAAATATATTATTAAAAATGCTTCTGTTTATGATGGCTTGGGATCAGACAAATTTTTGGCGGACATTTTAATAGAAGATGGGATTATTAAAGAAATAGGGGATATAGGAAATATTGATTGTAAAACAATTGATATTAAAGGTAATGCTATTGCTCCAGGCTTTATTGATGTTCATAGCCATGATGATATTGCATTGATTGTCTATCCAGAAATGGATTTTAAAGTTATGCAGGGAGTAACTACAGTTATAAATGGTAACTGTGGTAATAATGTTATACCTCGGCATGGAACACTTGAAAGATGGCAGACAAGATACCCGGATAATCCAATTCCTGAATGGAATTCATATGGCGATTATATAGATTTGATTAATTCAATTAAACCTAGTGTTAATTCAGCTATTCTCATTGGCCATGGATCAGTCAGAAATGGCAGTGGTTTAAAAAATCAACAACGATTACCTAACCTAAATGAATATGATGAAATGAAAGGATGGATCAGAGAAGGTATGGAAGCTGGTGCTGTTGGTTTTTCTACTGGATTGATATATGAACCTGGACGTTATTCTTCAACTGAAGAAATAATTGAATTGACAAAAGTTATATCTCCTTATGATGGTGTTTATTCAAGTCATATGAGAAATGAAGGAAATAACTTATTACTCTCAATTGAAGAGACTATTAAAATTGGGCAGGGTGCAGATACTTCTATAGAAATATCACATCATAAAGTTTCTGGTAAAGATAATTGGGGACTTTCTGAGAAATCAACTGAAATGATAAATGATGCAAGAGATAAGGGAATTAATGTACATTCTGATCAATATCCATACATAGCTGGGCAAAGTGCTCTTTTTGCAATTCATCAAAATAATGCTTTTAATGAAGGAGAAGGAGGTTTGGGCACAGTT
Organism: uncultured Dehalococcoidia bacterium; assembly: GCA_964564565.1. Taxonomy (GTDB): domain Bacteria; phylum Chloroflexota; class Dehalococcoidia; order Lucifugimonadales. Next base: position 3,581 of record CAZMBU010000099.1, read on the forward strand.
TCTGGTGATAAAGTTATCATTGCTCATGCTCCGCTTATGCCTGAATATGAAGGTAAAAAATTAGCAGACATTTGTGATGATTTTGATCTTCCTGAACAAGAAGCAGCAGAAAAAATATTATCACAAGACCCGCATGTTTTGGCAATTATTGAAGGTATGTGTGAAGAAGATCTTGTAACAATACTATCTAACCCACATACAATGATAGGATCAGATGGAGTCCCGGCTTCAGGTGCAAATCCTCATCCCAGACTATATGGATGTTTCCCCAGAGTTTTGGGTAAATATGCAAGAGATGAAAAAATTATTTCTATGGAAACAGCTATATATAAAATGACAGGACTTCCTGCGAAAAAATTTAATTTAAATGATAGAGGTACAATTGAAATTGGGAAAGCTGCTGATTTAGTTGTTTTTAATCCTGATACTGTAATTGATTTAGCTACATATGAAAAACCAAGAGTATATCCCGAAGGAATAGTTCATGTAATTGTGAATGGAACTTTTGTTGTTAATAATTCGAAACATACTGGAAGTAGAGTAGGAAAAATAATTAAAAGATCTTCATAGTATGAAACTTAAAATGCTTAAAGGTGAATATGTTGTTGTTAAATTACCTGTTGATTTTCAAATTTCAGATCAAATATTAAAATTTGATTTT
>CAZMBU010000100.1:0-4238 GCA_964564565.1 uncultured Dehalococcoidia bacterium
AAAAAAAAAGTCTGTCATGCCTATGTATAAGCCCCAACAACAAATCCTAAGCCATACCCCCTAAACCTACTACAAACATATAACTCTCCAACTACATCACATAGAAATATATATACAAGCTAAAGCCCAATCGGAGCAACAACATCTAACACAACCCCTGCAATATGGGGTACTTTGATGCTATTGGGGTACTTAGTGGGGTACTACTGGTGTAATGCTCTATTTTTTATGTGTGCAATTTGTGTGACTTTCCCTTCATAGTGGGGTCTGGAGCGGGAGAAGGGATTCGAACCCTCGACCTTCTGCTTGGAAGGCAGATACTCTAGCCGCTGAGTTACTCCCGCATTGAGAGAAATAATTATAACACTAAATTATGCTCTACTGTATCCTGATACAGGTATATTAGGATCGACTCCTCTGCCTCTTGCATTATCAAGGAGATTATATTCTTTTAAGATCTCTTGGCTATACGTAACTCTTCCTGAAATTTTTTCTTTTTCTAAACTAGCTAATAAAACAGTTGCTCTTGCCATTAACTCGGGATGCTCGCCTCTTGGATCATCAAACCCAGTTACCAAATTATCAAAAACTGTACCTGGAGTTGGAACTACTAGACTGGGAGAGACACATGTCACTGAAATACCATTATCATAAACTTCTTCAGCTAATCCCTGTGTAAATCTCTCCAAAGCAGCTTTTTGAGCCCCATAACAAGTACCACCACCCTGCCGCCTGGATTTATTTTGTATATCTTCATTATTATCATCTCCATATGGACCTGATCCAGGCCCCACAGCTGCAGCAGATGAAATATTCACAATACTACCAGAATTTTGAGCAATCATATCATCCAAAACTAAATGACTTAAATAAAATGGTGCATGAAGATTTACTTCCCATGACTTTAACCATCTTTTTAAAACATAATCCTTAATTGGAACAAAATAAGTTAATGCTGCATTATTTACCAAAATATCTATAGGGCCATAGATTTTTTTTGCATTTTCTATCAATTGTTCACATTGCTCAAAATCAGAAATATTAGCTGAAAGAGCAGTTGCTTCTCCACCTGAAGACCTTATATTTTCAACAGTGCTTTGCAAAGATCCTTCAAGTGGATGTTCACCGTCTGACATTGTTCTCGCCACGCAAATAACTTTTGCAGATTTAGATGCAAATTCCTGTGATATATACTGCCCTATTCCTCTGCTTGCACCTGTTACTAAAACAATTTTATCTCTTAAATCTTTCATAGAAAAATCCTTTAACTAAATTTTATTATTATTTATAAATTCACTGTTAAAATCCAATCCTAATCCAGGTTTAGAGTTTAATTTCATAACACCATTAATTATATTAGGTTTAACATCATATAACATAGACCAAATTTGATATGGCTCTGATTCAGGACAGGCAGGAACCATGTCACCATTAGATATTGAAGCAACCAAATGAGAATTTAATTCAGGATACTGAGCTCCATGTGGCATAAGGGTTACACCATATGATTTGGCTAATTCTGAAATCGATTTTAATCCAGTGAATCCACCTCCACCAAGAATATCTGTTTGCAAAATATCTATACTTTGAGTATCAAGTAATTGCTTAGCCTGAAATATGTTAACAGTACTTTCACCGCCAGCAATTTTAGTATTTGTATATTGTTTTAATTTTATATAATTTCCATACTCATTATCTTTTTTCACTATTTCTTCTAAAAAATATATCGGAGCATGCAAGGTTTTATCAATATATTCCCTTGCCTGATCAATAGACCACATAGAAAATGCATCAAGCATGAATTTTGTAGAGCCATTTTTATTTTTTGCATTTATCAATTTATCACTTAATAATAATTTATCTACTGCTTCATCAACGTTGGGTTCAGTAATATGATATTTTATATATTCATACCCTTGATCTGAGTGGCTTTTAAATGTTTTAACAACCTCATCCACAGTCTGATCGTAATAACCAATACCATCTGCATATACTTTAACCTCATCAGAAAAACCGCCTAGAATCCTCCATGTTGGTTCTTCTATATATTTGCCGTACATATCCCATAAAGCAATATCAATAGCTCCTAAAGAAAGGCTTAATTGAATAACATCTTTCCATGATCCAATCAGTTCATTTAATTTAATTTTTCTATATTTCCAAATCTCAGCATACATTAAGTACCATAATTTCATAATATTTCTTGGATCTTCACCTATAAGTATTGGTGTGAAAATTTTAGAAATTATATCAGGATCACCGCCACGGGAAATTCCAATCAGGCCCTTATCAGATTCGATTTTTAGAATTACCGAATCTCTAGTTGTATCTCCCCATCTGTGCCTAAGTGTTTCTGTTGTTACATTTACTATTTTCATTAATTGACATCAAAAAAGAATCATAATAATATCAAAATAAACTATATGGAGAGATATATGTCAATACAATCTATACCAGATTTAGTAGTAAAAAATGCTAATATAATTACTGTAGATTCAAACGTACCAAAAGCGGAGGCATTAGCAATAAAGAATGGTAGATTTATTGCAATAGGATCTAATAAAGATATTGAAAATATAACAACACCTCAAACTAAAATTTATGATGCAGAAAATAAAACAATTATCCCAGGATTAATTGATGCTCATATACATGTACTTAGTAGCGGAATAAGACATGTAATGGCTGCTGATTGCACAGTTAAAGATATTAAGGAAGTGTCTGGTTTATTAAAAGATAAAGTTAACAATACACCAAAAGGCGAATGGGTTCAGGGTTTTAAATATGATGACACTAAAATAAGAGAAAACAGAGATCTGTACCGACAAGATTTAGATTCTATTTCACTTGATCACCCAATAATGGTTTCGCACAGAGCCGGACATGTATATTACATGAATTCAAAAGCTTTAGAGCTTTCAGGATATCACAATGAATCTGAAGATCCTCACGGAGGGAAGCTAGGCAGAGATAAAAGTACAGGAGAATTAAATGGAGTAGTATATGAAAGAGCTATTCAACCGACTCAACAATTACTACCCAGAATTTCTGACAAAGACAGGACTGAAGGATTAAAATAAATAAGCTCAATGCTAAATTCATCTGGATTAACTAGTGTTCATGATGCAAGAGTTAGCCAGGATGAATTTTCAACCTATCAAGATGGAGAAAAAAACAATTATCTTGGATTAAGGGTTTATATGTTAATGGCACAAGATTTATTTCCAAGCTTAAGAGATGCAGGAGTAAAAACTGGATTCGGAAGTGAAATGCTAAAAGTGGGTGGTATAAAAATGACATCTGATGGTGCTATAGCTGCAAGAACAGCTTGGTTATCGGAACCATATATTGGCTCCGAGGATGATTGTGGTATTCAAGCAATGAGCCAAGAAGAATTAGATGATCAAGTCATTCAAATGCATAACGCCGGATTCCAAGTAGCTGTACATGCAAATGGAGATTCAGCTATTTCTATGGTTTTAAATTCCTATGAAAAAGCGCTTGAACTCAATCCCCTAAAAGACACAAGGCATAGAATAGAACATTGCACTTTGGTAAATCCAGATATTTTAAAAAGAATGGCAAAAAATGATGTGCAAGCAACCCCATTCTGTACATATGTTTTTTACCATGGAGAAAAAATGCAATTTTATGGAGAAGAACGTTTAGAATGGATGTTTGCTCAAAAATCATTTATAGAATATGGTGTAAATTCAACTGGGGCTACTGATTATCCCCCAGGGCCTTATCCGCCACTGATGGGCATTCAAAGTTGTGTAACAAGAACAGATTCAAATGGTAAACTTTGGGGACCAAGTCAAAAAATCAACATTGATCAAGCTTTAAAGATTTATACACTGAATGGCGCAAAAGCTGCTTTTGAAGAAAATATCAAAGGTTCTATTTCAATGAATAAACTTGCAGATTTCGTTGTACTGGACAAAGATATAACAAAAGTGGATCCGTTTGAAATAAAAGATATCAAAATCGTAAAAACGGTAATAGGTGGTAATACAGTATACGAAGGATAAATTTACTATTAATATTCTTTAGTATCTAATATATGCTGAGTTAGCGGACTTGGTGATGGTTCTGTTTTGATATTTAATATCCCCGGACCTTTATGATCTAAGAATTTTTTCAATTTAGTCCCAAGTTCAGATTTTTTTTCAATCAAGTCTCCATAAGCTCCTACAGATTTGGCAATATTTTCATAGTTAACAAAATTCAAATTCGTA
>CAZMBU010000101.1:0-4230 GCA_964564565.1 uncultured Dehalococcoidia bacterium
TGTACTTATTAAAACTTATTTAAAGCTTTGAACTTTCTAATAGAGATGAAAAAAAGGTTATTTAAACTCATCTTCTTCTATTAAAAAAGTCTAAAACAAAACCTAGTATTTAAAATCATGCTAAGCTATTCCTCCTCAGTAGAGTAGGGTATTGATTAGAAAAAACCCAAGAACTTCTTAAAAACAGGTTTGTTAGAATTTATAGTATAATTTTGCCTAGAAGATGTATAGAAATAATAATTAACAAAAAATTTTTGACAAGGTATTATAATAAATTATGAAAACAAAATTATTTCATATTATTTTACTTAGTTTTATATTATTCATTTATAGTTGCGGAAGTGAATCTAATATAAATTCAAAATCAATATCATCTAACTCAAATGTATTGAAATCTGATAGTGATAAAAAATCTGATCAATCACAAATTAATAATAGTGATAAAAAATCTGACCAATCGGTCGCCTTAGTAGATTTCAACCCTGAAGATTATGATAGAAAATGTATGATAGATACTGTTGGTCCTCAAAAAACTTTTGAAATTTATCAATCTAATAAAATACAAGAAAATCAAATATCTGAAATTTCTCAATGTCTAATGTCTGATAGTGATAAAAAATCCGATCAATCACAAATTAATAATAGTGATAAAAAATCTGACCAATCACAAACTGATAATAATGATAAAAATTTCAATGATGCAGAAAAGTGTGAAGGGAAGGATGTTGACGAAGGAGGCTTACCACTAACTCCAAAATGTAATGTTATACCTACTCCACTTCTCCCAGGAATAAAAAAGGCAAATCTCTTAAATATAAAATTGCCAAATCCAAATTACCAAACTCCAATTAATAAATGTAAAATTTTTAAAGACAAAAAATGTGCTGAACTAAAATGGGAACGTACTTCTGATGTTATGGCTGGTGAATTTACAACAATTGAAATTTCTCGTTCAAATCCCAATATTATATATGCTGGAGTAGATTCAAATGATATGACAATGTATCGTAGTAAAGATGCAGGAAAAACATGGAAACTTGTACATGTCTCAGGTCATAATGCTGGACTAGCTATTAGCCCAGTAGATTCCGACATAGTTTTGTATACAAATTTAGAAGCAGCTGTTCAGCTTACTATGGACGGAGGGAAAACATGGAAAGGGGTAGTCGGTAATGATCCGGAAACACAAAACTATAATAAACCATTTACAGCAATAGCTTTTTCTACTGATACTCCTGATATTGTGTATACTTCTGCTTTAAGAAGTGATGATAGAGGAGGTATTTGGCCTGCAGAGCCCTCAGATATCTTTAAAAGTACAGATTCAGGAAAAACATGGAAACAAGTAGGAACATGTGAAACTTGTTCATCAATACAAACAATTGTTGTTAAAGAAGGAGACCCTAACTTTTTATGGGTCTCTGCAGATGGAGGGTTACAGTTTAGTAAAGATGGAGGACTTACATGGAGCGGTAATGTAATTTCTTATCTAGATGAAAAAGCAAATGAACCTAAGAATATTAGAGAACATATTCCTCCTAAAGTAATTGGATTTGATTTACAGCCTGGTAATCCAAAAACTATGTTAGCAGCATCAAGTGAATATGGAATGTTTCGCAGTACTGATGGGGGGAAAACATGGATCCAAAACAATTCCGGTCTTACTACATCTAAGTTACATCGTGTAAAATTTGCTATTAGTAATCCTAATGTTGCTTATGTAACAACTCATAATGGTGTTTTCAAGAGTGATGATGCTGGTAAATCATGGACAGAATATAGTCAAGGATTAAAACTTAAATTTGTCTCACCAATAGCCATTAATCCTATAAATGAAAATATCATTTATGTTGGTACTTTGAATGAAATTTATACTATTCATCCAGAACATAAAAACAGAGGCCTTTTGCCAGGTGGAGGATTATATAAAACTATAAACGGAGGTAAAGATTGGGTACGCAGTGACAAAGGTATTTATGAGGCGAAGATTGCTCAAATTGGCACACATCCACTTATTCCTTTTAATATATGGGTTGGAGGAGAGTCAGGACGTGGAAACTTTTTCTCACCTGATGGAGGGTCCTCTTGGTTATTTTCAGCTTCAATAACTGCTCATTATCCTATGGTTTATGCATTTAATTATGATCTGCCTTCAGTACTTTATACTACTGGATGGCTTAGAACCGGAGAATTAACAGCAAGTACTGATGGAGGAGCTAGTTTTTATACATTAACACGTAAATTAGACGAAGGATTGAGTAATGAAACTAAAAAGATGGGGCTTCGGCATGAAGGTTCCACTGATTTTCATATTCATGGAGTTGCTGTAGCTCCGTCTGATTCAAATATTATATATGTTGGATCTGTGCATGATACTGTTTATCCAAATTTAACATTCAATTTAGATGGAGCCCACATATGGAAATCTTCCGATGGTGGTAAAACTTTCCCTGAAATGTCTAATGGATTCCCAATAGAAACAAAAACATCTATTAATGCTATACTTGTTCATCCAAACGATCCAAACATCGCATATGTAATGACTTCACTTCATGAAACTGAAACAGCAATTGGGATTTATAAAACTATAGATGGTGCACAGTCTTGGTTCCCGGTGAATAATGGTTTAGATGTTTTTACTAATGATTTACAAATGGATCCTATAAATCCAGAAATACTTTATGCAGCTACTGAAAGTGGAATTTACAAAAGTACTGACGGAGCAAAGAATTGGAAAAAATCTTCTACAGGCATCCCTAAAGGAGCTGTTATTGATATGGCTATTGACCCTCTTAATCCTTTGGTACTTTATTCAATAACAGCAGATAATATTTACCGAACACAGGATGGTGCGGATCACTGGTATGCAACCAGCTTCGGTATTCCTTTATTAGAATCTAGCTCAAAACCTTTATCTGCTCAAGAAAGATTATTAGGCCAGTTACGCCTTGATCGTACGAAAACAGGTCATTCTGAATACGGAGGTACTTTTGCACAAGATCGAACACTGGAGATTGATGCAACTGGACGTGTAATTGTTGTAGCAGTCAAAACTAAAAGAAATGATAGAAATAGAAATGCAGAACGAGTACTTTATCATGCAATTTTGACTCCATTAATCAATACGACATATGAATATAAAATAAACAATTCAAATATACATATAACCTCACAATCAAATATTTATGATCTGTTATTTGATACTAATAATAATGAACTAAAATTTATAGCAGCTGGGCCTGTAAACACTAATTCGAAGACAACTTTAATTATTCCATCTAATTTAATGACAGGAGAGCATCAGGTATTCTTAAATGGTGAAAAAATCCCAAGCTCCAGTGAAAATAATCAAGTTACATTTGAACATATTCATATTGGGAATAATCAAGTAGTTATTAAAAGTAATTAAAATATTAAGAATTCATTATCAATCATACAATTTTAAAAAGTTATTAAGGGAATCGGGGAAATGATTGCATCACTATCCCAAATTATCAATAGCTATATATTAGATTTATTTCATTTTTACATGGAACCATTTACTCCTCCTGTTCCATTGATTTTATGTTTAATAGTCGCGGCCTTAGTTGTTATTGCATCTTTTATCTCACTTGTTTTCTTCAAAAAAAGATCTGAAATTTATACTGTTTATCTTAAATTAAATTTACAACAATGGAAAATAACAAATCATTTTATTGAATCTAAAATAATATTTTTAATACAAATAATAAGTGTTTTTTTATTTGTAATTATACTATTGGCTGGATATATTGGTAATTCTAATCCAATATATAATATTTCACCTACATTTGTATGGGTAATATGGTGGGTAGGCATCGCATATACTTCTGCTTTCATTGGGAATATTTGGTCGTTATTAAATCCTTGGAAAATTATTTTTACATGGATAGAATTTCTTTTTTCAAAATTTACTAAAAGAAAAATTCCTTTTCCTCTATTTAAGTACCCTAATAAAATTGGTGTTTGGCCATCATTCTTTCTTTTTCTTATTTTTGCATGGATTGAAAATGTTTACCATGATGCTGTAATGCCTTTACGTATCAGTCAATTAATAATTATTTATTCTATGATCACATGGGGAGGAATGATTTTATTTGGAAAAAATACTTGGCTTCGTTACGGAGAAACTTTTACAATAGTTTTTGGTTTCTTTGCTAAATTTGCACCCATTCAATCACGACTACTAAAAAAAACTACTAAATACATTGG
>CAZMBU010000102.1:0-4215 GCA_964564565.1 uncultured Dehalococcoidia bacterium
ATAAGTTCTTCACTATCTCCATATGGTGAATTTTCGTAATTTTGCTTTCTTTCCTGAATAACAATTTTCTTTTCTTTTTCCAATTTTGTTTCTGTGAGAACTTCTGTTAAGAATCCCATACGATCTGCTTCCATGAATATTACTCTTTCCAGATACTCGGGACTTATATTTTCCCAATAATTTGTTCTATCTGAATTTGTAGAACCATTGATCCCCGTACTTATAGGTTCCACTACTGAGAACCAGTTTGTATTGCAGTTTTTAGAACCTTCAAACATTAAATGTTCAAATAAGTGTGCAAAACCAGTCATACCTGGCTTTTCATTTTTGGAACCAACATGATACCAAATATTTAATGCCACATATCCTTTTGTATGGTCTTCGTTGAGAATACATTCCAAGCCGTTAGAAAGTATGATTTTAGCTACTGGGTGTTTGTTTTTGTCCATTAATGTCTTTCCAAAATGAGATTTTATAGCATTAAAGTTTTGATTCCAAGGTACATCAGATGATAAAATTTATATAAGCGTTTTTAAACATATTGTTAAAATAAAATAAATGAGGTCTTAAATGAATAAAAATAAATCCAAATTACCGAGAAATGGATTTGTATATTTAATCATTATTTCTACAGTTTTCGCACTTATTTTATCTACTGCGAATAATCCTTTTAAAAGGAGTAATGAGATATCTGTTAGTGAAACTTTAGAAATGGTTCAGGAAGGAAGTATTCAAGAGATCGTTGTTGAAGGTGAGAAGTTGAATATTACTGCTAAAGACGGTAGTAAGCTTGTATCATCTAAAGAATCTGGATCTGATTTAATTGAATTAATGAGAAATTCAGGAATAGATCCTTTGCAAACAGATGTTAATATTGTTGTTAAAGGAAGAAGTGGATGGGGAACTGCACTCGGATTATTATTTAACTTTTTACCTATTATCTTTTTTGCAGGATTGATATTGTTTATGATGCGACAAGCTCAGGGTGGTGCAAATCAAACTTTTGGTTTTGGCAAAAGTAAAGCTCGTAAGTTTACAGAAAATAAAACCGGTGTTACTTTTAAAGATGTTGCAGGAGTGGAAGAAGCTAAAATTGAATTGTCAGAAATTGTTGAATTTTTAAAAGAACCTGAGAAATTTCGTAAACTTGGTGCTAAAGTACCAAAAGGAGTACTTTTAGTAGGACCTCCAGGAACAGGCAAAACATTGCTTGCTAAAGCTGTTGCAGGTGAAGCTAATGCCCCTTTCTTTTCGATAAGTGGAAGCGAGTTTGTTGAAATGTTTGTTGGTGTAGGAGCTTCAAGAGTAAGAGATTTGTTCGGGCAAGCTAAAGTAAATGCCCCATGTATTGTATTTATAGACGAAATTGATGCTGTAGGAAGACACAGAGGTTCAGGTTTAGGGGGTGGGCATGATGAGAGAGAACAAACATTAAATCAAATTTTAGTAGAAATGGATGGTTTTGAATCAAAGGGATTTAACATAATAATTATTGCTGCTACAAATCGCCCTGATATTTTGGATCCAGCCCTTTTAAGACCAGGACGTTTTGACAGAAGAGTAGTTTTAGATGTCCCGGATATGAAAAGTAGAACAGAAATATTAAAAGTTCATTCTAAAGGAAAACCTTTAGCTGACGGAGTAGATTTATCTAGACTTTCTGAGCAAACTCCAGGCTTTAGCGGGGCAGATTTGGCTAATTTAATGAATGAATCTGCTATATTAGCTGCCAGGAGAGAAAAAACTAAAATAGACCATGACGACTTTGCTGAATCTATTGATAGAGTTATTGCTGGCCCAGCAAAGAAGAATAGAGTATTAAGTGATAAAACTATAAAAGTAACAGCTTGCCATGAAGCTGGACATGCTTTGTGTGGACATTTAATACCAGAAGCTGATGCTCCGGTTAAAATTTCTATAATTTCTAGAGGACATATGGGTGGATATACTAGATTTTTACCTGATGACGAAACTGCATTACAGACTAAAACTCAACTTGAGGCAAGAATTGTAGTTGCCCTAGGAGGAAGAGCAGCAGAAGAAGTTGTATTAGGTGAGATTACAACAGGCGCAAGTAATGATATGGAACAGGCAACTCATATTGCTCGTACTATGATAATGAAATATGGAATGAGCGATTCATTGGGCCCAAGAACTTTAGGAAAGAGAGAAGAAACTGTATTTTTAGGTAGAGAAGTTTCAGAACAAAAAGATTATAGTGAAAAAATAGCAGGATTGATTGATGAAGAAGTAAGAGAAGTTATATTTAACGCTTATGAAAAATCAAAAGATTTGATAAAAAATAATGTTAAGACTCTTAATAATGTTGTAGATTATCTGATTGTTAACGAAACAATTGAGGGCGAAAAATTAGAGAACTTATTATCAACAACATAATTTATTGATAAATTTTTAGATATATGAAAGCAAGAAATGATTTATGGGTATGGATTGATTTAGAAATGACAGGTTTAGATTTATCTAAATGTGTCATTGTAGAAATAGCTACAGTTATTACTGATAAATCATTGGATATTATTGCAGAAGGCCCAGACATAGTAATTAAGCGATCAAAAGCTGATATGTTGAAAATAGAAGAATGGCCAAAAAAAATGCATGAAAAATCCGGATTGTTAACCTCAATCAAAACATCAGATATAAAACTGAAAGAAGCTGAGGAAATCACTTTAGATTTCATTTCAAAGTATGTTGAAAAAAATTCATCACCCCTATGTGGGAATACTATTTATCAAGATAGAATGTTTTTAAAAAAAGAAATGCCTAAATTAGAAGAATATTTGCATTATAGAAATATCGACGTTAGCACATTAAAAGAATTATATAAATCATGGAAAGGGGATACTAAAAATTTACCTGTTAAAAAATCTAATCATAGAGCAATGACCGATATCCTTGAAAGTATAGATGAAATGAAGTGGTATAAAGATAACTTTTTAAGTTTTTAGTTTATAGACAGGTATAGGTTTCATTTTATGTATATTCGGAGTTCTTATAGAAATATATTTTTTGAGTAATTGTTTTTTATCTGAATCTAATCTTGTTTCGTCTTTTTGCTCTGAAATCATCATAGCATGTTCTAATTTTTTGTAATCAAGTCCTTTAAGTTGATCTTCATCAGTTCTGCCATCATCCCATAATCCATCGGTTGGTTGAGCGTCAATTATTTTTTTATTTATTTTTAATTTTTTAGCCATACTCCATACTTGAGTTTTCAAACAATCTCCAATTGGAGAAATATCTACTCCTCCATCTCCGTATTTTGTATAAAAACCTACGCCAAAATCTTCAACTTTATTTCCAGTTCCGACGACAAGCCCATTAGTACTTCCTGCAATTTGATATAAAGTTATCATCCTCAATCTAGATCTTGTATTAGCAAATGAATGTAAATTGTCGTATTTGTAACTAGTGAAAATATTTTGAATATTGTTGAAAGTATCTGTTAAATCAATAATTTGATGATTTACATTATTAAATTTTTTTTCTAACCATTTACCATGCTGTAAACTAAGATCATGTTGTTCTGTGATTTGTTTTATAGGCATAGATACAACAATTGTATTTATATTTGTTTTAGCACACAAAGTTGATACAACTGATGAATCTACTCCTCCTGAAATACCTATAACTAAAGTTGAGAATTTATGTGTTTTAGCATAATCTTCAATCCAATTTATAATGTTGGGAATTAAGTCTTTAATCAAATTAGTCATAACTTTTTTGTAAATAATTCAATTCTGTTCAGTGCTTCAGAAATATTTTGCTTTGAATTGGCAAATGATAATCTAATCTCCAAAAGATTCTCCTGCTACAGTAGCTACTCCATTTTCATTCAACAATCTGTCAGCAAATTCTTTACTACTTATTCCGGTTTTTGTTATATTTGGAAAAACATAGAATGCCCCGGAAGGTGTAGGGCAGTCTATGTTCTGAATTGAATTTAATCCTTTAACGATTAAATCTCTTCTTGATTTGAATTCTTCTACCATTAATTTAACACTTTCTTGAGAACCTTTGAGAGCTTCTATCGCTGCTATTTGTGTAAAGCTAGCTGTACACGAATTACTGTTTGATATAAGTTTAGTTATTGGATCAACTAAACTTGTAGGAAATATACCATAACCTATTCTCCATCCTGTCATAGAATAAGATTTTGAAAAACCATCCAAGATAATTATCTTTTCTTTTAATTTT
>CAZMBU010000103.1:0-4209 GCA_964564565.1 uncultured Dehalococcoidia bacterium
GAATGTTAGAAAATACTAATTGATCAGCTCCAGGGCCCACTCCATCGTGTCCGCCCCAATAATCTTTATTTCTTTTTAAAGTTAATCTTTGCTCTGCAACCCATGAGTCAATTTGGTAAGCTGCTGTACCAACAGAATTAGTTGCGCCCCAAGCGGCACCCCAATCACCTTCTGCTTCATGCTTTTTCAATTCAGCAGCATCAACAATCAGAAATTGCTTAGATGCTAATATAGCAAGTAAAGGAGCAAAAGAGTTTTTCAGAACCATAGTAACTTCCATATCACCTGTAGCATCAATGCTAACTACATCAGTTACCCATGAAAATCTTGCTGTTGCTTTATCTAATTCGATCACATGTATAGATCTCTTTAAAGAATCAACAACTGCTTGTCCAGTTAATGGGTTACCAGTAGTAAAGTTAACACCTTCTCTGATTTTAAAGGTATAGGTAGTTCCATCTGCTGAAATATCCCAACTCTCTGCCAAGTTTGGCACAGGCACTGCAGAGTCTCCTCTGGTTACCATTGGGGTATTTAAGGCAGTCAGGCCTTCATATATCTGTTGAGAAATTCTGTGTTCAAAGAATGATCCACCTCTTGGTGGGGTAAATCCTTCAGTGAAGAAGAAAACGTCTCTCACATTTATGCTTTTAGCATATGTAGGAGCTGGCGCTACTTCTTTAATAACTTCCACTTCTTTTTCAACAACTTTTTCAACAACTTTTTCAACAACTTTTTCAACTGGAACTTCTTTAATAACTTCTACAGTTTCAGTAGTTGAACAGGCTATCATAAAAGATAATACCGAAGTAAATATAAATAATTTTGTAACGAATCTCAAATTTTTCAAAATTGCCTCCTTTGTAAAATCGTTAATTCTAAAGATTTTTAAAATAATAATTGCATTTTCACATATTCATCTTAATTATATATGAAAACAAATCTCATTTTATAAATACTTAGGTTATCGATTTTAGAGATTTCTTATAATTTGTCAACGTTAAAAACTTGATAAAATTAATAAATAATATTAATGTATATCTCAAATAACGTACTACATATTTTAATACAGGAGGATCAATTATGCCTAAGATGAATGAATTCACAGCTTACCACAATGGGGAATGGAAACCATGGTCAGATGTAAAGATTGATCCACTTGATTTAGGATTTGTTCTAGGGGATACAGTCTTTGAAACCCTAAGGACTTTTAATGGCAAACCATTAATTTGGAAAGAACACGTTGATAGAATATATAGATCATTGAAATACACTAGAATGGATTGCGGACTAACCCCTGAAGAAATGTACAATATGTTAATTGAAGGAATAAATAAAAACAAAAATTTATTAAAAGAATGCGGAGATTTCAATATATGGTTACAAATTTCTAGAGGAACTTCAATGGATGGACCTCCAACCATATTTGCTCAATATAAACCTGTTCCTTTTGATACGTTCACAGATTGGTACAGAGATGGAGCACATGTCGTTTTTGCAAAAACAAAAAGCCATTCCTTCCAAACAATAGATCCAAAAATAAAACATTCAAGCAGGATGAATTTTGTTCTTGCACAGTTAGAAACAAAAGATATAGATCCTGATGCCCTCACTGCTCTTACCGACCTGGACGGACATGTAACAGAGGGAACTTCTTTTAATATAATGACAGTAAAAGATGGAATTATAAAAACCCCAACAGATTCCAATATACTTCAGGGAGTTTCAAGAGATGTTGTTATAAGACTTGCTAAAAATTTAGGTTTAGAAGTTTTAGAAGAAAATATTCAACCATACGATCTAGTAACAGCTGATGAAGTATTTTAAAGTAGAACGACTCCAGGAATTGTACCTGTGAGCAAAGTAGATAATGTTGATATAGAAGGTGAAATACCAGGCCCAATCACTCAAAAGCTTCTTGCTGCATATGGAGAACTTGTAGGTTTCGATCTAATGGATCAAGCATTTAGTTATGAAAATGTTGAGCATGAAGATCTCATATCAACCTTAAATCATAGACACAAAAAGAAATAAATAACATAATAAATAACATTATGATTAAAAATAAATGGTTTAATTGGAGATGCATAGGCCCATTTCGAGGTGGTAGAGCTGTTGCTGTAGAAGGTGACCCTGATAATAATCTAGTGTTTTATCAAGGATCTACAGGAGGAGTTTGGAAAACAATTGATGGTGGGATTACCTGGGAAAACATATCTGACGGATATTTTAAAACTTCCGCTGTTGGTAGCATACATTTAACTCCAGCAAATACTAAAAGAATATTTGCTGGCATGGGTGAATGCCATGTTGCTTGGCCAAGATTACACTGGAATTACAGAACTGATGGTATGTATAGATCTGATGATTCCGGAGAAACCTGGAAACATTTGGGAATGGCAGAGCTGATGTATATATCTAAAATCAAATCAGATCCAAGAAATCAAGACATTGTTTATGCCGGAGCTCTTGGAGATCTTGCAAACACTTCGAATGATAGAGGAATATATAAAAGTATAGATGGTGGAGATTCTTGGGAAAAAATTCATTTTGTGAATAATAATGCCGGAGTTATCGATTTAGCAATAAATAATAATAATCCAGATGAATTATATGCAGCATACTGGGAAGTTCGTAGGCATTATTTCGAAACTTATTCAGGCGGTGATCACTCATCTATATATAGATCTTTAGATGCAGGAAAAACTTGGACACCAATACATACAAACAAAGGTTTTTCATCTCTACCTCTTGGTAAAATTTCAATTTCTGTAGCAGATAACAGATTATGGGCACTTGTCCAAAGTAGCGAAAAAGGGTTATATAAATCTGATGATAAGGGAGAAACTTGGGAGCTTGTTTCAATCGAAGATGATTTAACCGGAAGGCCGAATTATTATATACATGTATTTGGAGATCCTTCTGACAAAAATACAGTTTATGTAATGAATAAAAATTTTATGAAATCACTAGATGGAGGTAAAACTTTCTCCCCAGTCGCAACACCCCATGATGATCATCATGATCTATGGATTTCTCCAAACGACCCCAATCGAATAATAAGCGGTCAAGATGGGGGGGCCTGTATAACCTACGATCAGGGAAGAACATGGTCAAGTATATATAATCAGCCAACAGGAGAGTTTTATCATATAACAACTGATAACAATTTACCTTTTTACAATGTTTTAGGGACACAGCAAGACAATACAGCAATCTCAGTGCCCTCCGATTCTATTAATGGAATGATTAAATATTCTGATTGCAAAATAGTAGGAAGTTCTGAAAGTGGTCATATAGCAGTAGATCCATCAAAACAGAATTGTACTTATTCTGGGGCTCTTGGCAGTTATCACGGCACCGGGCCTTTAATGCTTAAACACGATAAAATTTCGGGAGAAGTAGATATGGTAACAGTTTGGCCAGATGTTACAGGACATACAAATAACGAAAGAAAATATAGATTTGGATGGGATCAACCCATAATATTCTCACTACACCATCAAAACAGATTGTTAACTGCAGCTAATGTTATTTTCGAATCTTATGACGAAGGTAAATCTTGGACTGAAATAAGCCCAGATTTAACTAGGAATGACCCTAATCATATTGACCCTGGTTCATCGAAAACAACTTCAGGCAAACCAGGAAACAAGTGGGAATCTGCACCTAAAAATAAAATTGCCCCATTTGAAAGGTGTTATATATCAGCTCTTGGAGAAAGCCCCATAGATAAAAATATTTTATGGGCCGGAACGGATGACGGAACAATACAGTTAACAAAAGATAATTCTAATAAATGGCAAAATGTAACACCTAAAGAATTAGAGCCATGGACACCAGTGTGGAATATAGAGCCTTCAGAACATGATAAAAAAACTGCATATTTTTCAGCTTCAAGGTATCAACACGGAGATACGAAACCAATAGTTTTTAAAACTACTGACTATGGGCAAACATGGGAAAAAATCATAAAAGGGATAGATTCAGCAGATTATGCAAGATGTATAAGGGAAGATCCCGTCGATCCTGACATATTGTATTTAGGAACAGAAAATGGAATATATTTATCTGTTAATGCTGGTAATAATTGGGTGAACATAAATTTTGATTTACCATTTGTTCCAATTCATGACTTGAGGATAAAAAACAATAATCTTATTCTTGGAACTCAGGGGAGAGCTTTTTGGATATTAGATGATTTGTCTT